>CAYPED010000001.1:0-13602 GCA_964409745.1 uncultured Staphylococcaceae bacterium
GGACAAACGGGTTCTCATATGGTTGAGGACTTCCTCGGTGAAATCCTGAGCCTCTGAATGAGTGAGGTCTTGACGGATCCAACGAGCGTTCAAGCAAGCTTCGTTCATACCAACCAAACCAATGGTTGAGAAATGGTTGTTGAAGGAGCCTAAATAATGCTTGGTGTATGGATATAAGCCGGCCTCAAGGAAGCTGGTAATGGCTTTACGCTTAACGTTCAAAGAACGAGCGGAGATGTCCATCAATTTATCCAAACGATTGAAGAAGTCTTTCTTATCGGTGGCTAAATAAGCGATACGTGGCATGTTTAAGGTAACAACGCCGACTGAACCGGTGGATTCACCAGAACCGAAGTATCCGCCAGACTTCTTACGTAATTCACGTAAGTCCAAACGGAGACGGCAGCACATGGATCTGACATCGGATGGCTGCATGTCGGAGTTGATGTAGTTAGAGAAGTATGGGGTACCGTATTTGGCGGTCATTTCGAACAAGAGGCGGTTGTTCTCGGTATCAGACCAGTCAAAGTCTTTGGTGATGGAATAGGTTGGGATTGGATATTGGAATCCACGGCCGTGATAGTCGCCTTCGATCATGATTTCGATGAAGGCCTTGTTGATCATATCCATCTCGGCTTTGCAGTCTTTGTACTTGAAGTCCATTTCCTTGCCGCCGACGATGCAATTGAGTTCGGCCATGTCGTTTGGGACGGTCCAGTCTAAAGTGACATTGGTGAATGGTGCCTGAGTGCCCCAACGAGACGGGGTGTTAACGCCATAGATAAAGGACTGAATGCATTGTTTGACTTGCTTATAGGTTAAGTTATCGACCTTGACGAATGGAGCGAGGTAGGTATCGAAGCTAGAGAAAGCCTGAGCGCCGGCCCATTCGTTTTGCATGATGCCCAAGAAGTTGACCATCTGGTTGCAAAGGGTCATCAAGTGACGGGCTGGAGCGGAAGTGATCTTTCCCGGAACGCCACCCAAGCCTTCTTGGATGAGCTGTTTCAAAGACCAACCAGCGCAGTAGCCGGTGAGCATCGATAAATCATGGATGTGGATATCGGCGTTGCGGTGGGCATCGGCGATTTCCTGGTCATAGATTTGGCTTAACCAATAGTTGGCGGTGACAGCGCCAGAGTTGGAAAGGATCAAACCACCGACGGAATAAGTGACGGTGGAGTTCTCTTTAACGCGCCAGTCGTTGAGGTTCAAATATTTATCAACGATCGAAGCATAGTTAATTTCGGTCTTCTTCAAGTCGCGCATGCTCTGATGCAAACGACGATAGTTCATGTATGCTCTAGCAACATCGACATATCCAGCTTGGATTAAAACGACTTCCACGGAGTCCTGGATGTCTTCGATGCCGATGATTCCATCTTTGATTTTTCCTTCGAAGTTGGCGGTGGTTCTCAAAGCCAACAATTCAAGGATGCTGTGATCGGTGGTTCTGTGCACCTCTTCAAACGCTTTGCCAATAGCGGTTTCGATCTTATTAAGGTCGAAATCAACGATGCTATGGTCTCTTTTCTCTACTCTAATCATAGGTTTGCCTCTAGTCTTGCCTTCATTAAGGGGACAAAAAAGCACCAATCGGGCCTCTCCCGATTCACACGAGAAGTCTCCCTTTGTTTTGAAAGGCTCACAAATAATAAAGGACAATTTTCTAGTTTTAAATTAGTTTGCTCAAAGAATTTTCAGGCGTGACTTCGTCTAATAGCGTGCGTGAAGAAAAACAAGCCATTCTATGCAAGATTTAGACACCCTTTAAAAGCGGTTATGACTTTCAAGCATAATCAACCAAAAATAGACAGTGTATAAAATAGACTTCTAAAGGCTAGACGCCATCGAAAAAGTCTATTTTTTAGGCCAAAAAATGGCCAAAAACATCGTTTTTATTGCAAATATGCAATCGCCCCACTATTATCGTTTGCCGTAAGGAGACATATATGTCTGAAGAAAAAATTGAAGATAAAGTAGTCGAAGAAAAGGAACTCGACGAAAAGGCCAAGAAGAAGGCCGAAAAGAAAGCTAAAGCCAAAAAAGCCGAAAAGAAGGCTGGAAAGAAAATCAAAGGCGTCTGGGATGAATTCAAGAAGTTCATCAATCGTGGAAACGTTGTCGATATGGCCGTTGGTGTCGTTATCGGCGGTGCGTTCAGCACGATTGTCACCTCTGTCGTTAACATCTTATTAAGTCTTTGCACCTGGGGCGTTCCTGGTGGCTTAAGCGGTTTGATCACCGTCTTGCCAGCTGCCAACGCTGCTCAACAAGGCTTGGCGGGTGTTGGTCAGTCTTTCTCCAACTCCGAAATTATCGATAAGACCATCGCTTATGCTCAAGCAGCCTTCGGTGTCCCTATTGATTCCACTTCCAGTAACTTCCTCACCTACCAGAACCAGATGCTCGGTAGCTACACTTTATACGGAACCACCTATGTTTATTCTGGTGCCGCCGTTATCAACTGGGGTGCTGTCATCAACGCCGTCATCAGCTTCTTGATCATCGCTATCGTTCTCTTCGTCATCCTCAAGGTTGTCAATGCTGTCAAAGCCGAAACCAACAAGGTTCTCGCTCAAACCAGAGACAGAGTTGCCAAAGACTTGAAACTTGACGATGATTCCGAATCTGCCGAAGAAAAGAAAGCCGAATAACTTTATCTCAAAGAAAAAAAGGTCCCACAAGGGGCCTTTTATTTTATTTTGCTAACGATGTATTCGGCGTAGGCTTTAGCGACATTGATGCCGGTGTAATGCTCGAATCCTTTTATAAAGGCATTGCTATTTACCTCGCACAAGATTGGTTCATCGTTCGGACCAATCAAGAGGTCAACTCCGCAATAGTCTAAATTGAGAATGGATGCAGCCTTCTCGGCTACTTTTAGATATTTGTCGCTTAGTTTCGCAACCTCGGCTGTTCCGCCTAGGGCAATATTCGACCTAAAATCATTTGGATTCATTCTCTTCATTGCGCCGATGGCTTTCCCACCAATAACAATCACACGGTAATCAACGCCCTTTGATGATTGAATGAATTCTTGGAACAAAGTGGAGATACCGCCATTCTCTTTCATGAATGAAACAAGTTCATCGTGATTATTTATAAGGAATACGCCGGCCCCCATCGATCCATAAGAATGTTTGGCAATAAGCGGATAAGTGAAAGAATCCTCGATGACTTTCATGAATTTTGAATCGTCGGAATTGAAATAATTAAGCGGGGAACCGATGGTCTTTGGCATTTTAATGCCGGAATTCGACAAAGATATGTAAGTCAGCATCTTGTCATCACAAAGACGAATGGCTTCATGACCGTTGAATAAGCGATATCCAGATTTTTCTAACAATTCAGAAAGGTACTTGTCTTTATCGAGGAACAAAACAAAGGAGCCCAAATCTTCTTTAACGACGATTGATCCATCAGATTCAATATAGGAAATCAAATCGGTTGTGGTTTTCAATTCCAAATCCACGTCCAATTTGGCGAGTTCTTCTTTCATTCTTTCATAGAAGTTTCTAAGTCCTTCTAAGAAGACATATCCATTAACGATAGCAGTAGCTTTTTGCATGCCAAGATTATACAAATATTGTTAATCTTATTATAGTGTCAAAATTATGGTATAATTATGACAATATGAAAATAGAACCTATTACATTCCTACGGAATACCAATCAGTTAGAAGCTGACTTAAAGAAGTATGATGAGCCGATTTATATCACTAAAAACGGCTCTGGTCACTTGGTTGTGATGACCATGAAACAATATGAATCCATGAAAACTGGATTGATTAAGGAAAACAACCAGTTCATTGGAGAGTCTTCTTTCTCCATCAAAAAGCAAAGCGAGCCTTTGGGTTTCGTTCGTATTAGAGCCGCTGCTCAAAACATCCACGTGGGCTCGGTGTCTGGAAACATTAAGGAAATGAAAAAGGCTATCGATCAAGCTGTGGCCGATAAGGTCCATGTTTTGGTCTTCCCCGAATTAAGTCTCACCGGTTACACCTGCGGCGACCTTTTCCTCAATGAAAAAATGCAAAAAGACGCGGCTTTAGGGACTATTGAAATGGCAAAATACACCGAGAAGCTACCAATTTTGGTGGTTTTCGGCGCTCCTTTAGCCAAAGAAAATCACCTCTATAATTGCGCTGTTGTTTGCTATAACGGCGAAATCCTCGGAGTCGTGCCAAAGACCTATATTCCTAACTACAATGAGTTCTATGAGAAACGTTATTTTAAAACCGGGTTTGGTAATGAAGGAACAATCGCTATCAAAAACAAAGAATATCCGTTTGGCAGCAACTTAATCTTCGTTGATGAAAATTACGACAAGTTAAAGATTGGCATCGAAATTTGCGAAGATCTTTGGGTTCCGGATGCGCCGAATATCTCGCTGGCTATGGCTGGGGCGACAATGATTTTAAATCTCTCCTCTTCAAACGAAACCTTTGGGAAACAAAATTATCGCAGAGATTTGGTTAAGACCACTTCGTCTCGCGACATTTGTGCTTATGCCTATGCTTGCTCTGGCCGAACTGAATCGACAACCGATTTGGTATTCTCTGGTCATAACTTGATTTGCGAAGATGGGAACGTTTTGGCTGAGACAGAATTATTTTCAGAAGAAAACGCGACTGCTGATGTCGATATGGATCGCCTCTTAGCGAAAAGACGCAAGACCGGCACATTCGACCATAAGATTGACAAAAAATATCGTTGGATTGGATTCGATTTAGCAATCGAAAAACCAAGTGATTTAAAGAGGCAATTGGTCCACTATCCGTTCCTCCCAACCCAAGAAAATGAGAAGAAAGATTTAAAGGCTGCCAAAACGATTATAGATATGCAAGCGGTCGGTCTTTTGAAGAGATTGGAAACCGTTAGAACCAAATCAGTTTATATTGGCTTGTCTGGTGGTCTTGACTCAACTCTTGCGTTATTGGTGGCGGTTGAGGCTTTCAAACGTGCCGGTTGGGATTTGAAAGGTGTCCACGCTATTACATTACCAGCGTTTGGAACATCCAAGCGAACTCACGACAACGCAGTTAAGCTTGCCGATGCTTTAGGTGTCGATTTCGAGGAGATTAATATAAAAGACAGCGTTCTCGCTCACTTTAAAGATACAAAACATGATCCTGAAGACCATGATTTAGCGTATGAAAACGCTCAAGCCAGAATGAGAACGATGGTTCTTATGGACATCGCTAACGAACGTGGTGGCTTAATGGTTGGAACTGGCGACTTATCCGAGCTTTGTTTGGGCTGGTGCACCTATGGCGGCGACCATATGTCGATGTATGGTGTTAATGGATCCATACCAAAAACATTGGTTAGATATCTGGTTGAAGCCTATGCGGAGATGTTCCCGATCGCAGCTGAACCATTGAACGACATTTCAGCCACCCCAATCTCTCCGGAATTGCTTCCTCCAAAGGGTGGAGAAGGCATAACCCAAGTTACCGAAGATGTGGTTGGACCGTATGTTTTAAATGACTTTTTTATCTACTATTTCTTAACCCACGAATTTGGTCCAAGAAAAATATATTTCTTGGCTTCGGAAGCGTTTAAAGGTATATATACTCCTGACGTCATTAAAGGTTGGCTTGAAAACTTCTTTACTCGTTTCTTTAGAAACCAATTCAAGAGAAGTTGCCTTCCAGACGGCCCAAAAATCACCGCTGCGAGTGTTTCTCCAAGAGGTGACTGGCGAATGCCGTCCGATGCGTCTGCTGAAGACTATTTAGCCGAGATCCGATCACTTTAAGGGGTATTTATGAATAAAAAGAGCCGCTTTTACGAAATACTTAGATTCGCTGTTACTGGTGTAGTTGCCACGATTGTAGATTTTGCTGTTTCTTATGTTTTGCGTTTTGCTTTTAAGAATAATTGGAACGCAGTTGATTCGGCTGGTGAGTTTATAAATCCGTCCCTCCATTATGTCGCCACGGGAATTTGTGTAACTGCTGGATTCCTTGTTTCTCTTGTGGTCAACTGGTTTATGTCCAAACTTTGGGTCTTCCAAAACGTTGATAAGGAAAAGAACTACAATAAGGCCAAATATGTTTGGGGCTTCATCGGCTTATCGGTCGGTGGATTTGCTTTAGGAACTGGCTTGATGGTTCTCGGCGAATATATTTGCGGTGCAGCTTGGGGCATTACTTATCCTTCTAACCCATTTGATGAAAATATCTGGGGTAACTTATTCAAAACTGGCGGTCTTTCTTTCTGGGCTTACTTCATTATGTTTGCCTTGAAGACATTAATCGTCCTTGTATACAACTATCTCACCAGAAAGTTCTTTATTTTCAAAGAACCTAAAAAGGTTGAGAACGTCGAAAACAACGAAGAACAAAAATAGTCAATTTATCATTATGAAAAAAGTAATTATTATCGGTGGAGGCGCAGCAGGAATCTATTCTGCCCTTTGTTTATTGAGCAAAGTGCCGTGTGTATCGATAGAAATTATTGAGAAAGAAAGCAAATTAGGCAAGAAACTGAGAGCTACAGGCAACGGACACGCCAATATCCTTAATGATGTTTTAACTGAAGAAAATTATAATACCTCCAATCGAAAATATTTTGACATCCTATCAAATTTCAAAGTTTCCGATTGTCTTGATCAACTTTTAAAATGGGATATTCCTACCACAAAAGTTGGAAATCTCTATTATCCTTTAAGTTTTAATGCCCCGAGTTTTGTCAACGAAATAACCAAGAAACTTATTGAAGGTGGTGTAAAAGCTACCTTAGGTGCCAAGGTTTTGAATTATCACCACGAAGGAAACAAAATCATTGTCGAAACTTCTTCCGGAAATAAAGAGTGTGATGACTTGATTATTACGACTGGCGGAACTTCCTCTCCAAGACTAGGGAGCGATGGCTCTCTTTACGATGTTTTAAGAGAAAAAGGGTACAAACTTTCTTTGCTTGAGCCTGGCTTGTCTCCGATTCGCACGAAAGAAAGAATCATCAAGCCTTTAGTTGGCGTTCGTCATAAAGCATTCGTCACTCTTACTGATGGATATGGTCCTGTTCTTTATTCCGAGAGCGGAGAGTACCTCTACAAGAAAGACGGTCTCTCCGGAATTTGCATTATGAACATCTCCAGCAAGATAAAATGGCTTGGTGTTAGACGCCCTTTGATTCATATTGATCTTTTCCAAAACAAAGATGTTCACGAATATGTTTCGGAAAACCATGAAAATGAAGCAGTTCTTGAGTCTTCTTTGTATTCCGAAGTTCTCTACCAATCTAAAGCTCGCGGCATAAGTTTTAATGAAGCGTTGCACGATTTGGTTTACTCCTATGATGATGGATATGGCTTCGAAGATAGCCAAGTGACCATCGGTGGAATTTGCGAAGAATCAGTTAATTCCGATCTATCTTCTGCTATCGAAAAACACGTTTATTTTGCAGGCGAAATTCTTAATTTCGACGGACTTTGTGGCGGATTTAATCTCACTTGGGCGCTAGTGAGCGCGATGGTTGTTGCTCGCTCTTTAGGAGCGAACTAACCCCTAGTGATTGACTATCTTAGAAAGATAGATATAATTTTTTCGTTTCACTGCAAACATTCGTTTGAAGTTGCAGGTGTTAGGAGAGTCTTATGAAGTAAACCAATACCTCCAGATTGTTAAGCACAATCTTCCACGCCATCATCTTCCTTGGCTTCGGCGCTTTGGGCGTCTACTTCGGCTTAGCGGTTGCCCCTTGCTATATGAGCGGCAGCGCCACTTCGCTTGATACCATCATTGCTCCATACAATCTTTATTCCGAGTTGGGCATTGTTGGCTTATCCCTTGCCACCATCTCTATGTATGGATTCATCCACGGTTACAAAGCCCTTCAGAATCCTAGAGACGATGCCCCGGTTATCAAAGCATTCAATGCTTTCATTGCTGAAGGTTTCATCGCTGGTATCTTCTGCTTAGCCAATGGCGTTATCTATTTCGATGCCATTCGTGGTGGTTCTGAAAAAGGTTTGGGATTCCTCATTGCTGCGATGATCATCTTGTTCATCGGCTTGATGATTGCTACCAACATCCCAATGGTCAAACTTTATGATAATAAAGACCAAACTCCGCTTCTCTCTTCTATGAGTATGGCTGCCGCCGTCTTCTTTGGCTGGGCCACCATAGTTACTTTGGGAAGCTTGATTGGTTCTTGGGTCCGCGGCGTTGAATCTTGGTCCCATGTCATCAACAGCCAATTACTTGCCTTCATGATTGTTTATGCAATCAGCACCGTCTTATTGGTTCTCTCTTCCCTCTTCCTTAAAAAGGGCGGCGTCCTCCAAAAGAAACTTGCTGGTTATTTCACCTCTTTGGTTATCTTCTTAATCTCCTTATGCTACATCGCCGATGGTGTCATCGGTCTTGTCTATGGCAATGCCAGTGGCAGCGTTAAGAATGTTCACCTCGAAGGCATTGACTTCGCCATTCCAAAGTCTGGCGATGCTTACGCAATTATCTGCTTGGTTGTCGGTGGTTTATTGCTCATCGGTTCCATCATCTTCGTTGGAATGCATGGTACCGGCAAACTCAAAAAGAAAGCCAAATAAATCGATCACAAAAAATAAAAACGGATGGCTCGATTCCATCCGTTTTTTGTTATTTAGTTGAGGTCGATGTCTTCTGGATTCGGACCGTATAATTCTTTCTCGGTGATGTAGATAATCTTGTCATAGAGCGATTTGACTTCGTCATTTGGCTCTTCGTATTCGGCAATCAAGCGTTCCATTGCATAGTCAGGGACGATTCTATCGCCGCTTCTCTGCTTATTCTGCTTCTTGGATAATTCAGGATCGATTTTGAAGATTACGAGGATGTGCTTGTCGAATCCCGGAGTAGCTTTGGCGTAATAAGCGCGGTGGATATTTCTTAAGTTGGTGGCGTCCGCAATCGCGAAGACGTTATCGATCTCGGAGGCTTTGTTCAAACGATCAGTGAAGGTAATCCAAATCTCCTTTTCGTGATCGAAGTTGTTAACGGCCCCGAACAGTTCCAAGCGAAGTTCATCGCTGGATACGACTATGGTATTTGGGTGCTTTTTGACGAAGCGCTTGGACCAAGTTGATTTGCCAGTTCCTGGGATGGCGCTTAAGGTAATCATCGTTTTCATAGGATTATTGTCTCCGAGAATGTGAATCTGGCTTCAGAGAGCAGACCGAGGGATATTTTCGACTTCAAACACGCGTATGTAAACAAATTATTTTTATTGTTATAAAATATTAGGCAGGTATTTTTATGGACAAGAACGTCGTTTTATTTACACTCACCGCCAATCCTACGCTAGCGGCAAAGGTGGCAAAGCAGCTCGGAACGGAGATTTCGGCGCTGGAAATCAAGAATTTCGCGGACGGAGAAGTTATGGTTAGACCATTGGTTCCGGTTCGCGGGAAAACCGTCTACATCATCAATTCAACCTCTACCCCTGTTGCGGAACGCATCATGGAACTATTGGTTTTTATTAACGCTTTAAGGAACGCCAAAGCCAAGGAGGTTATCTTAGTCTCCCCGTATTATGGATTCTGCCGTCAAGATAGAATCGCTCGTGCTGGCGAACCATTATCGGCTAAGTTGGTCGCGGATTTATACACCAATGCCGGTGTTGATCATTTCATCACCATGGATTTGCACACTCCACAAATTGAAGGCTTCTTTGATTGCACCGTTGATGATCTGAGCCCAACCCCATTGTTTGGCAAATACTTCAGAGACTTCCTTAAGAAGCAAAAAATCAATTATAAGGACGTCACCGTCGTCTCTCCTGACCATGGTTCCTTGCACCGTGCCAGAGACCTTGCTTCGGAAATTCCGCACGCTAGTTTGGGCATTATTGACAAGCGTCGTCCAGAACCAAACAAAGCCGAAGTCGTCAATGTCATTGGTAACATCAAAGACCAAGTTTGTATCATCATAGATGATATTATCGATACCGGCGGAACGGTTGTCGCTTCTGCTCAAGCCCTTTATGGCATGGGTGCGAAAGACGTTATCGTTGCTGCCACTCACGGTGTCTTATCCGATAATGCCGTTGATAAGCTTAAGGAAGCTGGTGTTTCTCATATTTGCATCACCGACTCCATCGAAAAAGGCGCTCAGGGCGTTGACGTCATTTCCATCAGCGAGATGATTGCCGGTCTCATCAAAGCTACCGAAGAAGGCAAAGAAGTGCCTGATTCCTGGATGAATTTCTATTGATACCAGCTAGGAATAAGTCTAATATCACCAAGTCGAAACATTTCGACAACGTGTTCTATCCTCTGAACCACGTATAAAAAACAAGGAGGTCTCTTTATGGGACAAAAGAAATTTAGCATCAGAAAGATCGCCGAGAACGCTGTTGTCGCGGCGATCTATTTTATTCTTTGTTTATTGCTTGGAAACTTAGCCTACGACTCAATTCAATTCAGGGTTGCGGAGCTTTTAGTCCTCCTTTGTTTCTGGCGTAGGGATTTGATCGTCGGAGTCACTCTAGGATGCTTTTTATCCAATATCCTATCAACTTTGGGTCCATGGGATATGCTTTTTGGTACTTTGTTGACCTTGCTTTCTTGCGTCCTTGTTTCCTTCTCTCCAAAGATGCTAATTGCCTGTATTTGGCCGATTGCCTTTAATGCGTTCGGCGTGGCAGCGGAGCTATATTTCATTCTCGGTTCCCCATATTGGGTCAATGTTGGCTGGGTAGCAATTGGAGAAGCCACTATCATTATTGGCTCGTACGCCATTTGGATGCTTTGCTGGAGAAATAAGTTCTTCATGAGGCAAATTAACCCGAATAGAAAAGCGGAACCTAGTTGGTAATCTTGCTTTAGGCAATAGAAAGTAACTAAAATAAAAGCATGAAACGCTTTTATTATGAACTGAAACATATCGATAAGAACTCCGGCGCCAGGTACGGTATTTTGCACACTCCTCATGGCGATGTCGAATGCCCGATGTTTATGCCGGTTGGTACTTTGGCTACCGTCAAATGCCTTTCTCCAGAGGAAGTTAAATCTTTGGGAGCAGGCGTAGTTCTTTCCAACACTTATCATCTCCATCTTCGTCCGGGCGAAGAAATTGTCAAAAAAGCTGGAGGCCTACACAATTTCATGAAATATGATGGGCCAATGCTTACTGATTCTGGCGGCTTCCAGGTCTTCTCATTAGCCAAGAGTAGGCAAATCACCGAAGAAGGTGTTACCTTCCGCAACGACTTCAACGGAGACCAAGAAGTATTCACTCCAGAGAAGGTCATCAAGATCGAAGAAGCTTTAGGGGCCGACATCATCATGTCCTTTGATGAATGTATTCCTTATCCAGCCACTTACGACTATGTGAAGAAGTCTACCGAGAGAACTCTTCGTTGGGCCAAGCGTGGCAAAGATGCCCATACCAGAGAAGACCAAGCTCTTTTTGGTATCGTTCAAGGTGGCGAATTCACCGATTTGCGCGAGATGTGTGCCAAAGAATTAGCCAAAATGGATTTCCCTGGATACTCCATCGGCGGAACATCCATTGGAGAGCCGAAAGAAGTTTGTTTCAAGATGATTGAAGACGGAATCCGTTACTTGCCAGCCGACAAGCCGCGTTACTTGATGGGCGTTGGATCTTTGGATTACATTCTTGGCGGCATCGAACGCGGAATCGACATGATGGACTGCGTTTTGCCAACCCGTTTGGCCAGACACGGCGCCTTAATGACTTCTACTGGCCGTGTGAACATCAAGGGAGCGGAATATAAAGAAGATTTCACCCCGCTTGACCCTGAATGCGATTGCTATACTTGCAAGAACTACACCAAGGCCTATCTCCATCACCTTGAAGTTTGTCATGAAGAGTTCGGCAAGCGTTTGAATTCCATTCATAACATCCGTTTCTTAATCAAGATTGTGGAAGGAGCCAGAAAGGCTATCCAAGAAGACCGATTCAAAGAATATGAAGCGGAAGTCTTGGAAAAATACGGAGATCTTAGGGGCTTCTAATTATGGATATAAATCTTTTTGATTTCGATTTGCCGGAAGAACTGATTGCTCAGTCTCCGATGAAACAACGCGATAACTGCCGTTTATTGGTCATCAATAGAGAAAACCATACCTACGAGCATAAGCACTTTTTCGATATTTATGATTATCTCCATGACGGAGATGTTTTGGTCAGGAATAACACCAAAGTCATCCCTGCTAGATTAATCGGCGTTAAAAAGGAAACCAAAGGCAAGGTCGAGTTATTGCTTTTGGAAGACTTGGGCAACGATACTTGGAAATGCTTGGTTGGCAAAGCCAAGAGCGTCACCGTTGGTTCCCACTGCTCTTTCGGAGAAGGCAAACTCGAAGCCGAATGCGTCGCCGTCCTTCCAGAAGGCGTCCGCCACATGAAATTTACCTATGAGGGCATCTTCCTCGAGGTTTTAGACCAATTAGGTTTAATGCCACTTCCTCCATATATTCGCAAACAATGCGAAGACAAAGATGACTATCAAACGGTTTACGCTAAGGTCCCAGGAAGCGCCGCAGCCCCAACGGCTGGCTTTCACTTCACTGACGAGCTTTTCGACCGTCTAAAGGCCAAAGGCGTAACGGTGGTTGATGTCACCCTAAACATTGGCTTAGGCACTTTCCGTCCGGTCAAAGTTAGCGACACTAAAGACCACGTCATGCACTCCGAGACTTATGAGATGGATCAAGAAGCGGCTGACATTCTTAATAAAGCCAAGAAAGAAGGCAGACGCATTATCGCCATCGGAACAACCTCGGTTAGAACTTTAGAATCCGTCTATCAAAAATATGGCGAATTCCGTGCCGATAACGATGCCACCAGCATCTTTATTTCACCGGGTTATAAATGGCTTGCCGTTGACTGTTTAATTACTAATTTCCATTTGCCAAAATCCACCCTTATCATGTTGGTTTCGGCCTTCATGGGTCGTAAGTGGACTTTGGAATGCTACAAAGTCGCCGTCGATGAAAAATATAGATTCTTCTCCTTTGGAGATGCTATGTTTATCTACGGCAAACAGAATATCAGGGATATTGATGATTGACCTTCCGAAACAAAAAGTTAATTACTATCTTGAATCTTTGAAGGAGATAGAAAAGATTGACGCTTCTAAGGAACGCAAATCTTTGCTTATGCACGTTTGCTGCGGGCCATGTTCCTGCTGGCCTTTGTTATTCCTTTGCCCACACTTCGATCTAACCCTTTATTTTAATAATTCGAACATTTATCCAGAGGCTGAGTTCGACAAACGCTTGGCCACTTTGAAGGAGCTTTTGTCCGATATCAAACGCGATTACGGTTATGACATCAAGCTCATCGTCCGTCCTTACGATTACGCGAACTACATTAAAGATTTAGAACCATTCGCCAAGGAACCGGAAGGCTTTAATCGCTGTCAGATCTGCTACAAAAAGAGAATGGCGGAGGCCTATGACTACGCCGAGAAAGAAGGCTTTGACTACTTCACAACCGTTA
The DNA here is from genome assembly GCA_964409745.1 of uncultured Staphylococcaceae bacterium. GTDB lineage: Bacteria > Bacillota_I > Bacilli_A > RFN20 > CAG-826 > UBA4951. Next base: position 13,457 of record CAYPED010000001.1, read on the forward strand.
TGACCATCTCCCGCCAGAAGAATTCCCAAGTGATGAATTTGATTGGCAGGGAACTCGAAAAATCACATCAAAAAACCAAATATTTCTACTCTGATTTCAAAAAAGACAACGGTTCACTTAAAGGCAAAGAAATCCGCGAAAAATAC
>CAYPED010000001.1:13612-17155 GCA_964409745.1 uncultured Staphylococcaceae bacterium
TATTGCGGGTGCGAGTACTCGCTCACGAACCGCGGACTGACCTTGGAAGACGTAAATAAATAGATTTCAAATGCAAAGTTTGTGCGTCATGCACAAGAAAATATTAAAAATCGATAACTTCTAACTTTTTCGGCTTTCCGAGGTCTTTTTGTTTCGATGATTATTATATAAATGTGTGATTTTTTGTGTTTTTTCGCTTGCACTCACTTACGCGTAGGCATATAGTTTCCGTCGCTGATGCATGCGTTGAAGTGGGATGTTGCTGACACACCCATAAGCGTTGTCAAGCAATGGGGGATCTCAGGGAACTCCCATCGAGCAGAGCGTCAGAAGTCAGAAGAAAATTAGGAGGAAAATTCATGGCGAACAAAGTAATCCGCGTCCGTTTGCAGGCTTACGATCATGCTATCCTCGACCAGAGTGCCGAGAAGATCATCGAAGTCGCGAAAAAGACCGGTGCCAGTGTGAAGGGCCCAATCCCTCTTCCAACTGAAAAGCAGGTGTACACCATTCTCCGCGCTACCTTCAAATACAAGGACAGCCGCGAGCAGTTTGAAATCCGTACACACAAGAGATTGATCGATATCGTTAATCCGCAAAAGGAAACCGTCGAACAGTTAAGAAAGCTCGACCTTCCAAATGGCGTTGACATCGATATCAAGTTATAAGGAGGCCTAACATCATGAAATCCATCATCGGAAGAAAAATGGGCATGACTCAGGTCTTCGCCGCCGACGGAACCATGTATCCAGTCACCGTCGTCGAAGTCTTACCAAACGTCGTCATCCAGAAAAAGACCATCGAGAAAGATGGCTATGAAGCCTTGCAGGTTGGCTACGAAGACGCCAAAGAAAAGAGCGTCACCAAGCCAGAAGCCGGCATCTTCAAGAAAGCGGGCGTCAGCCCAAAGCAGGGTCTCTACGAATTAAAAGGCGATGAGATCTATGCCAAGAACGTCGGCGAAGAAATCAAGTGCGACATCTTCGCTAACGGCGACATCGTCGATGTCATCGGAACCACCAAAGGTCACGGTTACAGCGGCGTCATCAAGAAATACGGCAAACACGTCGGTCCACGTGGCCACGGTTCCGGCTATCACAGACAGATCGGTTCCTTAGCCAACAACGGCCGTGACAACAACCGCGTCATCCCAGGTAAGAAAATGTCTGGCCACTGGGGTCCAGAACAGTGCACCATCCTCAACCTCCAGGTTGTCGAATCCAACGCTGAAAAAGGCTACCTCTTAATCAAGGGCGCCATCCCAGGTCCAAAGAAGTCTATCGTCTGCGTCCGTTCCCACGTCCTCGCTCAGTTCTCTGAGAAGAAGGTCAAGGAATTGGTTGATCAGACCAAGAAAGGAGAATAACGATTATGCCAGCAGCAAAAACCATCAAGCTTCCAGTCGTTAATCTCGCCGGCGAAGAAACCGGAAGCGTTACCTTAAGCGCCGCCGTCTTCGGCATCAAAGACGCCAATGAACAAGCCGTTCATGGTGCCGTCGTCACTCAGCAGGCTAATGCCCGCCAGGCGACTGCCAAGACCAAGAAACGCCACGAAGTCAGTGGCGGTGGCAAGAAACCTTGGAGACAGAAAGGCACCGGTCGTGCCCGTGCTGGTTCCAGCCGCTCCCCAATCTGGGTTGGCGGTGGTAAGGTCTTCGGCCCAGACGGCAACCAAAATTACAAACTCGGTCAAAATAAGAAAGCGCACGCGCTCGCGTTCAAGACCGTGTTGAGCCAAAAAGTCAGCTCCAAAGGCATCATCGTCGTTGACAACCTCGAGGTCAAAGAAGTCTCTACCAAGAACTTCGTCGCTAGCCTCGCTGCCATCAAAGCTGAAGGCAAGACCTTGCTCGTTATCGATAACGACAACGAAAACCTCGTCTTGTCTGCTCGCAACATCGACGCTGTCACCGTTCGTTCCCTCAATAACGTCTCCGTTTACGACTTATTGAACACCAAGAACGTCGTCGTCAGCAAAGATGGAATCAAAGCGATTGAAGGAGGATTGAAATAATGGCCGCTAAGAAGAAAGTCGTCGAAGAAGCTAAGAAAGCCTTCGCCGCCCTTAATCAGCATGACTATGAAGTCATCCTCACCCCAGTCATCACCGAAAAGTCCATGGCCCTCTTGCAGGACGCCAACAAAGTGACCGTTAAGGTCGGTGACTTCGCCAACAAGATCGAGGTCAAGGAATCCTTCCAGCGTCTCTATCAAGTCAAAGTCGTTGACGTCAAGATCGTTAACCACAAGGCGAAAGAAAAGTCCCGCGGCAGCCGTTACACCGGCTTCGTCGGAGGCTTCAAGAAAGCGGTCATCACGATCGCCGAAGGATCGGCTATCGATCTCTTCAAGGAGTAAGGCACACCCTCGGTATCAAATCCGTAAAGAATCCACTATAGGAGAAAGAAAATGGCAACCAAATCTTACCGTCCATATACTCCGAGCCGTCGTGCTATGACGACCTTGAGCTATGAGGACATCACCAAAGCCACTCCTGAAAAAGCATTGCTCCGCCCATTGAAGCATTCTGGCGGACGCAACAACCAAGGAGTAATCACCTGCCGTCATCACGGCGGTGGCAACAAAACCCACTATCGTGTCATCGATTTCCGTCGTAATAAGGACAACATCCCAGCGACCGTCAAATCCATCGAATACGATCCAAACAGAACTTCCTTCATCGCCCTTGTCGCTTATGCTGACGGCGAGAAGAAATACATCATCGCTCCAAGCGGCATCAAAGTCGGCGACGTCATCGTCTCCGGCAATGAAACCGACATCAAACTCGGCAACTGCTGCGAGCTCGGCAACATCCCAGATGGTACCCTCGTCCATAACATCGAATTGATGCCAGGACGCGGTGGCCAGATGTGCCGTTCCGCCGGTACTTCCGCTCAGAAGTTAGGCTCCGATGGCAAATACGTCATCCTCCGCTTGGCTTCCGGTGAAGTCCGCAAGGTCTTAGCCGTCTGCCGTGCCACCATTGGTATTGTCGGAAACGAAGACCACAACTTAGTCAATATCGGCAAAGCCGGCATCGTCCGCCACAAAGGTTGGAGACCAACCGTCCGTGGTAGCGCCATGAACCCTTGCGATCACCCTCACGGTGGTGGTGAAGGTAAGTGCCCTGTCGGCCGCGATGCTCCACGTACCCCATGGGGCAAGAAGAGCCAGGGTGTCAAGACCCGCAAAGTTAAGAAGAGCTCAACCCGCTTGATCGTCAGAAGACGCAACGGCGGCAAATAAGGAAAGGAGAATCTAAAATGGCACGTTCCAGCAAAAAAGGACCATTCGTGGACGAATACCTTCTTAAGAAGGTTGAAGACCTCCAGAAGTCCGGCAAGAAAGAGATCATCAAGACTTGGTCTCGCCGTTCGACGATTTATCCAGCCTTCGTCGAGCACACCTTCGCCGTCTATAACGGCAAAGAACACATCACCGTCTATGTCACTGAAGACATGGTCGGCCACAAATTAGGCGAATTCGCCCCAACCCGCAACTTCTCTGGTCACCACGGCAACAACGCCGAAGACAAAGCTGC
>CAYPED010000002.1:0-15388 GCA_964409745.1 uncultured Staphylococcaceae bacterium
GAGTATGGGCCGTGTCTCAGTCCCATTGTGGCCGGTCATCCTCTCAGATCGGCTATGCATCCTCGCCTTGGTGGGCTGTTATCTCACCAACTAGCTAATGCACCGCAGGCTCATCCAAAGGCGAAGCCGAAGCTCCTTTCAAGCGGAGGAGATGCCTCCTCCGTAGTTACCCGGTATTAGCCAAGCTTTCGCTCGGGTATCCCAGACCTAAGGGCAGATTGCCTACGTGTTACTCACCCGTTCGCCACTCGGTGGAAGCAAGCTCCCACCTCGTTCGACTTGCATGTATTAGGCACGCCGCCAGCGTTCATCCTGAGCCAGGATCAAACTCTCAAAAAGTTTATATTCTGTTCAAATTATACTGGTTAAAAATTCCTTAATGGATGTTGGTTAGAACATCCGGAATTGACGTTAGTGTTTGTTGTACATCTGTTCAGTTTTCAAAGATCGAATCGTTTACCTTTGTGACCTGAATTTCGCTTCAGGGGTAAACGCTTGCAATAGATTACGCTCATCGAGTGCATAGTGCAAGCACTTTTTGAACTTTTTTCTATAAAATACTGCGCCCTTATCGGTACGCAGTTGAATACTATACTCATCTAACGCTCTTATTGCAATAGCCTATTTAAATATTTTTTAAAATATTCGTGCGTGTGTGCCTATGCGTCTGCACATATACATATACAATGTTTGTATACGCACGCGCACGCATACCTATATATGTAGGCACAAAAAAGCCCCGACGTGCGGGGCTTATTAATAGGTATATAGGTTATTTGAGCATGCCTTCGATGAGACCTTTGTAGGAAGCTGGTTCCAAGGAAGCTCCACCGACTAAGGCGCCATCGATGTCCGGCATCGACATATAAGCCGAGACATTTTCTGGTTTGACCGAACCGCCATAAAGGATGCGGATTTCATCGGCGACGTTTCCGAAGAGTTCCTTAAGGACGCTACGGATGTAGGCAATGGTGTCTTCAGCGATTTCTTTGGTCGCGGATTTGCCAGTGCCGATAGCCCAGATTGGCTCATAAGCAACGACGATCTTTTTGGCATCTTCTCCAGTTAAGCCAGCCAAGCCTTCTTTGATTTGGGTGGCGACCCATTCCTTGGTCTTGCCTTCTTCGAAGGTCTTTTCGGTTTCGCCGCAGCAATAGACCGGAGTCATATTGTTGGCTAACAAGGCCTTGATTTTAAGGTTGCAGCAAGCGGAGGTTTCGCCGTTATATTCACGACGCTCGGAATGGCCAAGAATGACCCAGTTGATGCCGATTTCCTTAAGCATTGGGATAGAGATTTCGCCAGTGAAAGCGCCATGGTCGTGTTCATTGACGTTTTGAGCGGCCACGATGCAACGTGGGTCGATGTTTTCTTTGACAGTCTGCAAGCAGACGAAAGTCGGGGCAACGCCGACATCGATGCCGTTTTTAACGGCAAGATCCACCATCTCGGAAGAGACCAAGGCAAAGGCTTTGGCTTCGGATGGGGTTTTGTTCATTTTCCAATTTCCAAGCAATAATTTGGTACGCATTTTTGTTTCTCCTTATCTAAGGACATCGACGCCTGGGAGGTGTCCATCATTCTGAATCATTTCCAAGGAGGCTCCGCCACCGGTCGAGACGTGGCTGAAGTCAGCGGAATAGCCGAATTGCTTAACGGCTGAAGCGGAATCGCCGCCACCGCAAACGGTGAAGGCCTTGCCAGATAAATCTTTGATGGCTTCGCAAACGGCTTTGGTGCCGTTCTGGAATTCTTTCTGTTCGAAGACGCCCATCGGGCCATTCCAGAAGACCATCTTGGCCTTGGAGATGACATCGGCGAACTTCTTAGCGGTCTTCGGGCCGATATCGACACCCTCGAATCCTTCTGGGATATTGCCTTCGCAGACAATGATCTTACGGTCTTCGATTGGGTCGAAGGAATCAGTGCAGACGGCATCTTCTGGAAGAATGATTCTTCCGTTGGCCTTCTCTAAGCACTTCTTGGCGTAATCGAGAGCTTCACTGTCTAAGAAGGACTTTCCGATTTCAACGCCTAAGGCTTTGCGGAAGGTATAAGACATCGCGCCACCGATGATGATGTAATCGCATTTGTTGAGCAAGGTATCGATGACCTGAATCTTATCAGTGACCTTTAAGCCGCCCAAGATGGCGACGTATGGTCTGTCACTGTCCTTGACTTCGACGCAACGGGTGAGGTTTTCAACTTCCTTGAGCATCAAATAGCCAAGAGCGACTGGCTTGCCTTCTTTCTTGAGAATCTCTGGGACGCCATAAGTGGAGGCATGGGCTCTATGAGCGGAGCCGAAGGCATCCATGACGAAGGCATCGGCTAAGGAAGCCCATTCTTCGGCCAAGGCTGGATCGTTCTTTTCTTCACCCTTCTCGTAACGGGTGTTCTGAGCTAAGAGGACTTCGCCATTCTTCAAAGAAGAAACAGCATTCTTCAAGGCTTCGCCTCTGGTGGCGTTAACGAAGGAAACCTTAACGCCTGGCAACAAGTTCTGAAGCTCATCGGCGACTGGTTTCATATCGTTGGCAGCCTTCATGGCTTCAATCTTCTCTGGGTCTGGTTCCTTCCATTTGATCTTGCCAAGGTGGGACATCAATAAGACCTTAGCGCCTTTATCTAACAATTCCTTGATGGTAGGAAGGGCCGCTTTGATGCGGTTGTTGTCACGGATGACGCCGTTCTTCTGTGGGACGTTGAAATCAACGCGGACATAGACGACTTTTCCGGACAAATCTTTCAAATCTTTGATAGTTAACATATATTTGGCTCCTTTGGGGCTAGAAACACTATATCACTGCGCACGAAGATTTCCATTTGATGGAAATTGGATGCGGTTACAAAAAGAAAAAAGACAGCCCGTTTTCAGACTGCCTTTCATTCTCGCTATTTGAGGTATTTGTCGACGATTTCGCTGATATCGGTCCAGCCAGAGGTTCCAGGCTCTTTTGGAGTTTCGGTGCCGAAAGTCATTTTGAAGCCACCGGAGACTTCGTAATGGATGTCTTCGTAGCCGACTTTCTTTCTGGTATCGATGCCATCGGTTCCTGGGAACGGAAGGGTGGTTTCTTCATAAACATCGACATCGTTCTTATCACCATTCAAGGCAAAGACGGTTCCAACGCCTTTCAAACCAGATTCATTGAAGGTGACGGAGAATTCCAAGGAAGTGAAGTTGACGTTGGCTAAGGCCTCGGTGTAGGTCTCTCTTTCTTCACCTTCTTCAACTGGGTCCATCTCATCCAAGAAGGCAAGGAATTCAGCCTTATTCAAGGAAGCGTAGATGGTGTAGTCGCCATTGGCGTCGGCATAAGAAATAAGCCAGTCCCAATTATCGACTTTGCTATCGATTTCAACGATGGCTTCATCGATTTCGTTGGTGATGGAAACGGAAGTAAAGATATCAAACCAGGATTCGATTTCGTCTTTGTGGCCCGTCTTTTCCAAAGCACTTTCGAAATCGTCTTTGGAGGCATAGTACTTATTCGCCATGATAAGCGAGATAACGGTACGATAGTTGCCCAATCCGACATAGTCGGCCAAGTCATAAGCGGTGCTGGCTAATTCTTTGTTGGTCGGATCGATGTAGTAAGTCTTGTCCTTGATGTAAGAAGCGAACTTGACGTTGGATCTGTTTCTCGAAACCGAGCCATTGGCGCCGGCGGTGTCATAATGGAGCTGACCGGCGGTCAATTCCAAAGAGGACTGACGCTGGTCTTCGTTTCCGTCATCCACCGTGGTCGTACGATAATCGGCCGCGATGGTGTTGGCGACGATGTTCAAAGACTTCTCGCTGTCGGTATTCTCGATGCTGTTATGGATGCTTTCCTTAACCGAGAAAGAGAAATCCTTAGTGGATTCGATATTGTAGGAAATGGCGGCGGCGGAAGTGGAAGCCTTCATGGCCTTTCCTAAAGTAGAAACGGCGGCATGCTTATCAACGACTTCGCCTGTGGTTGGCTGAAGTTCGCTGGTTTTATCTGGGGTTTTATCATTGCAACCGAAAAGTGGTAAGGCCAAAAGCGATACCAAGAGTGCTTTTTTAAGGGTATTTTTGTTCATATTCTGTCTCCTCCCTTAATTACGTCTTAATAGTCCTATCCGCAGGGGTGGATGTCAATATTTGACATCAATTTTCTATGAATAGGAGAGCAAAAAAGGCCCTCCGTAGAGAGCCTTATTTGATAGGTAGTCTACTCTTTATTTGTTTAAGAGTTTGCCATACAAACCGGCAAGACGGATGTATTGGCAGGTGAAGCTGTGCTCGTTATCATACCAAGCGACAACCTTGACATGCTGGGCACCGGTTGGATCTTCAACGATCATGGTGAGGGTGCTATCGAAGATGGAACCATAGGTGGTGCCGAGGATATCGGAAGAAACGATTTCTTCGTCATTGTATCCGAGAACGCCCTTGAGTTCGCCTTCGGAGGCTTCCTTCAAAGCAGCGTTGATTTCTTCGACGGTGACCTTCTTCTTGAGGGTCAAAGTGCAGTCGCAGAGAGAACCGTCGGTGACTGGAACACGGATGGCATTGCCGTTGAGGGCGCCATTGAGTTCAGGAATGACTTTGCCGATGGCTTTGGCAGCGCCGGTAGAAGTTGGGACGATGTTAGCGGCAGCGGCACGGCCACGACGGAGATCGCCTTTGGCGAGGTCGAGGATGGTCTGGTCGTTGGTGTAGGCGTGGACAGTGGTCATGGTGCCACCCTGGACGCCGAATTTGTCGTTAAGGACCTTCATGACTGGAGCTAAGCAGTTGGTAGTGCAGGAAGCGCCAGAGATGATCTTGAGGTCAGCAGAGAGCTTGTTGGTGTTGACGCCATAGACAAAGGTTGGGATATCTTTGGAGCTGGATGGGGCAGAGATGATAACACCCTTGGCGCCATTGTTGAGATGGACTTGGCCATCTTCTTTGGTCTTAAGACGTCCGGTGCATTCCAAGACGACGTCGACGCCGTAGTCGGCCCATTTAAGATCGTGTGGGTCTTTCTGACCTAAGACAGGGATGGCTTTGCCCTGGAAGATGATGTTGTTCTTGATGATTTTTCCGTTTTCATCTTTTTCGACTTCATAAGAGATTTCATCTTTATGCCAGGAACCCTGGGTGGTGTCGTATTTCAAAAGATAAGAGAGGGTTTTCGCATCGACGAGATCGTTGATGGCGACAACTTCGAATCCGCCTTCCTCATAGGCGCGGCGGAAGGAAAGACGACCAATACGTCCGAATCCGTTGATAGCTAATTTAATTGACATGTGTTGTGTCCTCCTTGGATCAACGCTAATACTATAACAAATCCAATTTGTTAATAAAAAGCCCAGAGGCCATTTCTCTGGGCAAAAACCCCTGAAAGCGGTTTATTCGATAGGGACTATGCCCCTAAGTAGCTCTTCGAGGCTCACATCCAAGGCTTTGGCGATCTTCCAAAGGGTCTCGATGCTCGGGTTCCTTTTCCCCCTCTCAAGATCCGAAACGAAGGATAAGGCCAACCCAGACTCAATTGATAAAGCAAGCTGGGTTAAACCACGTTGCTTACGAAGGAAGGCGATTCTTTTCCCTAATTGCCATAGGAGGGATAACTCATTCTCTTTCTTTTTCATAAAGCTCATGTATCTCCCTGAATAAATGGTTTACGTTGGACTTGGAAACGGTCGTGTTGATTTCTTCCGATAGGAGTTCGGCGATTTCCGCCAAAGGCATCTCCGGATTTTCCAAACGAAGGCGGCAAACAATCTCCGATTTCGGGTTCTTTATCTTTGATAAGGCTCCCTTTTCTTTAAGGAAGTTTATTTCTTCGACTTGACGAGCCCCAGCTGACAAAGATTTGGAAAGATTGGCGGTATCCAAGTTAATCAAACGGTTGGTTACGTTCCTATAGTCTCTGGCCACGCGGACGTCTTCGTAATAGAAACAAGCGTTCTCCGCCCCGACAAAGATGAGGAAGTCGGCTATTTCTTCGGAAGACTTCAAATAAACGATGAAGCCATTTCTTCTTTTCGATACCTTCGGATGGAAAGAATGGGTTGGCGATTTCATCCAAATCTTCGCCAGCCATTTGGCGTATTTCTCATCTTGGCATCTAATTTCGAGATGGTAGCTTCTGCAACTTGGGTCATTGACCGAGCCAGCGGCCAAGAAAGCCCCGCCCAAATAAGAGGCGATTTCGTCTTTATAGAACGATTCGTTGCTCTGGGAATCATCATCGAATGGATTGAGGTTCAAATCATCGATAATCTTCTCGGCGTCTTCGACGATGACATGATAAACGACACGTTTTAAGAAACCCGCCGAACGAGTATACGAAAATCGAGCGGAAACGCCATAAACGTCATGAATGCAGGCATACAAAGACTTGGCAATCGAGGCGATTGGCGAATCCAAAATGAGTCGGGTTTTGCCTTTAACGAAGCGGATATGACCGTTCAATTTGATGAAGCTAGCCAAAAGAGCCCGCTTCTCAGCGTCGGTTTTCTCTTTGCTGGCTATCTCTTCTTTGACGGAGGCCGCGAACGTCATCACTTGCTCTGGCATATTATTTCTTTAACCCATTCAAGTAACGGATGCAGGAAGTAGCGGCTGTCGCCCCTTCCCCTGCCGCGGTTACGACTTGTCGTAATTTCTTATCCAAGATATCGCCGGCGGCGTACACGCCTTCCACCGATGTCTCTTGTTCAGAATTAGTTTTGATGAAGCCTTTGTTCATCTCTAAGTCAAGGCTGGACAAGAAAGATGAGGCGGACTTTGGGCCATTCAACGGGAAGACCGCTTTGACATCGATATGTTCGTCATCCACCAAAATGGAGAAGACTCTTAAATCTCCGAAAATCTCTTTGAGGGTGGAATGCTCTTTAATAGTCACGTTGGCGATATTTTTCAAAGACGTGAGGTTTTTATCGCTGCCCTTTAGTTCGTTTGGGCAAATAAACAACAGTTCAGAAGATAACGGGGCCAAATACAAGGCTTCTTGGATAGCCTCATCCCCATTGCCGTAGACAGCCATTCTTTGGTTCATGAAGAACCTTCCGTCGCAAGTGGCGCAGTAGCTGACACCTTTGCCTAAGAATTCTTTCTCTCCCTTAATGGACGGAACGAAAGTGATTCCCGTGGCCACGATAACGGCTTTCGATTCATAGGAATCCATATCGGTCTTCGTGATGAAAACACCATTATCTTTGGAAACAGACATGACATTACCATAGGTAACTTCGATGCCTAAGGCTGATGCGGCATCAACGAAAGAAGAGGCCAATTCCATGCCGGAAACGGCCTTAAATCCAGGATAGTTCTCAATCTTTGGCAAGGTATTCAATCTTCCGCCTGGCGCATCTTTGTCGATAACGACTGCTTTATAGGCGGATCTAGCTAAATATGTTGCGGCGCTTAAGCCTGCTGGGCCAGCACCGATGATAACAACGTCGGTCTTAACCATTTTTGGCCTCCTTCTTGGCTTTGATAGCCGCTTGGATATTCGGCCATAAGACCAGGAAGCCAATGGCGATGACAAAAATGCCAATCATCGCATAGATGGCAAAGCCATAAGAGTTGGAATATTCGTATTCCATATTGGTGATTTGCGGTATCCAGTTGCAGCCTCCCAAGAACAAAATCACGGAGGTTAGAACCAAGACAATCGAAGCCGAAGTCAAAGCGACTTTTCCTTTTTGATAGAAACCACCGACGATGAGGGCAATGCCGCCTAATAACATCAAAATCCAGGCCGATATGTAAACGGCGTATGAGTTTTTGAACATCATATCGAATCCACTGATGGAGTTGATGTAATTGACTTCCGAAGAGGAAATAACCTCACCAACCGATAATGATGGGGCGGCTAATAAAGCCGTTCCAAGGATAGCTAAGCCACCACCGATAAGCGGAGCCACAAAGCCTTTGGAGTTCTCTTTCTTGTTGTAGGCCATCAATTGGATGATAACGATCATGCCAACGCCGATGAGGATATACATCAACGAGTTGATGACCGACCAAGAGCCATCGGAACCCATATTGAATTCACCATCACGGAGAGGTTCTAAGATGAAACGGACGATGCCGTACCAAATGAAGTAAGAAGCGGCAAGTTCTCCGCCTTTGAGCCATTTCTTCAATCCCTGGCCAATGCCATAACGGATGATGAAATAACCAGCAAGGTTAATCATGCCTTCGATTAAGAACAACGGGGTATAAATCTGTCCCGCTTCAAGAAGCATCGAGCCCGAATTGGAGACAGCCATCTGGTTAACGATCCAGGTTGGCAACCATTGCCAGCCATCGGCGACGTTAACGACCTGGCCATACACTTCACAATTGAAGAAGTTACCCCATCTTCCAATGGCCTGGGCGATAAGGATGGAAGGGATGCAAACGTCCATCGCAAAGGACAATTTGACGTACTTCCTACGGAATATCATGAATAAGATACCAGCGAGAGCGCCAAAAGCCGCACCGCCAAGGATGGTCAAACCGCCATCCCAAATAGCGAACACTTCGGTAAACGGCCTGCCTTTGAACATGCGATCCCAGTTACCGACGACATACCAGATACGGGCGCCGATGATGCCACATGGGAAAGCAATGATGGCCATGTTGTCCAAGATATTGTGCTTATGGTATTTCACATAGAACTGACGGTCGCATACGAAGTAAACGACGAAGACGCCAGCCACGATAATCAAACCATAGAAGGCCAAACGGAAGGTACCATGAGTTTCACCAACGCTATAGAGTTTTAAAGCCCCGTCAACAACGGTGATACCACATGGAAGTGGGTAGCTAAGATATGGAGCGAATCCCTCTCCAAAGACAATAAATCCAGCAAACAGAGGCAAGATAGCCGCCAAACACATAATGGAGAAGAACTTCTTGGTTCTCGCTTCAATAGAGGATTCCCTATATCTAAAAGAGAAGCCGGAGAATAAGGCCGAGGACCCAAAGCCAAAGAAGAATCCACCCAAAGCGGACATCGCCATATGGCTGGCTCTCGCCTCGGTCCAGGTTGGGTTGGCCATGAAAGCCCCAATAAAGGCCAACATAACGCCAACGCCAGAGGCAAAGATCAATCCGCCGATCAGCCACCAATCCTTTTTGCTAAGTTTGGTGATGATTTTGGTTTTGCAGATCTTTCTTTCGTAGATGATTTTATAGATTACGGAACCAAGGAAAATCAGAGTTCCGATGATTGCAAGCGCGATACCCATTATTTTCCTTCCTTTCTAAGCAGGGGCTTAAGATATTGCCCCGTATAGCTCTTTTTGTTTTCGGCGACTTCTTCCGGAGTCCCAGTAGCGACTAATTCGCCACCGTTATCCCCGCCTTCAGGTCCTAAATCGATGATGTAGTCGGCGACTTTGACGACATCGAGGTTGTGCTCGATGACGAGGACCGTGTCGCCGTGATCGACCAAGGATTGAAGAACCTTGATAAGGCGATTGACGTCATCGCTGTGCAAGCCAGTTGTCGGCTCATCTAAGATGTAAACCGTTTTCCCGGTTGGCCTGCGCTGCAATTCGTTGGCCAATTTGACTCTTTGGGCTTCACCACCCGATAAAGTGGTGGCCGCTTGCCCTAATTTGACATATCCAAGACCTACATCGTTTAAGGTCTTAATGGAATGATAAATTTTTGGTCTATTCTCGAAGAATTTAAGAGCGTCTTCGATTCTCATATCAAGGACATCATAGATGTTCTTGCCTTTGTAGTAACAGGCTAAAGTTTCTTCGTTATAACGATGACCATCGCATTCATCGCATTTGACATAGACGTCAGGCAAGAAGTTCATCGGGACGATCATTACACCTGCCCCGCCGCACTTCTCGCAACGACCGCCTGGGACATTGAAGGAGAACCTCGATTTATCAAAGCCTTTGGCTCTTGCTTCTTCGGTTTCGGCAAATAAGGCGCGGATGTCATCAAACACCTTGGTGTAAGTGGCAGGGTTGCTTCTTGGGGTTCTTCCAATCGGTTCTTGGGTGATTTGGACCAACTTGTCGATATTGGATAGTCCTTCGATGGATTTATGCTTGCCCGGAATGATGTCTGGGTCGTCATTTAATTTCTTTTGGATGGCTTTGGCCAAGGTCTCGTTGATTAACGAAGACTTGCCAGAGCCAGATACGCCTGTCACAACGATAAGCTTTCCTAAAGGAATCTCGACATCGATATTCTTAAGGTTATGGCATTGGGCTCCTTTGATAACGAGTTTCTTGCCATTTCCCTTGCGTCTTTCTTTCGGCACTTCGATCTTCTTTTCGCCCGAAAGGTATTTGCCAGTCACAGACTCTGGGCAGTTGATAATGTCTTGGACCGAACCAGTGGCAACGATGGTTCCACCATGAACGCCAGCACCTGGGCCGATATCAACGATATAGTCTGCCGCACGCATGGTGTCTTCGTCGTGTTCAACAACAATCAAAGTATTGCCAAGGTCTCTCATTTCTTTGAGGGTGGTGATCAATTTGTCGTTATCGCGTTGGTGCAAACCGATAGAAGGTTCATCCAAAACGTATAAAACACCGGTTAATTTGGAACCGATTTGGGTAGCCAAACGAATACGTTGGGCCTCGCCGCCAGATAAGGTCATCGCCATACGGCTTAAAGTGAGATATTCCAATCCGACATCGGATAGGAATTGGGCCCTATTCTTGATTTCTTTCAAAACCAACGCGGCAATCTTCTTATCGTTCTCGCTTAAAGAGGCTTCAACTTCGTCGATGTATTTAAGCAGGTTCTTAATCGAAAGTTCGGTGACTTCAAAAATGTTCTTGCCATTAACTAAGACCGCCAAGGCTTGCTCATTAAGTCTGGAGCCATGACAAGTCGGACATTCGTCGTCACGCATAAAGGACTCGTAATATTCGCGCATCCAGGTTGATGTGGTCGTGGCGTACAAACGTTCAATCTTGTTCTTGATGCCTTCAATATAGCCCGTTTTGCGCATCTGATTTCCGTTAACGGTCTTAAAAGTCCGGTTAATTTCTTCCTTGGAACCATTAAGGATGATGTCTTTCTTTTCGGTGGTTAAATCTTTCCACGGCTTATCAAGCGGAATCTTGTAGGTCTTGCAAAGGAAGGCCATATCCTGCCACTCAATGTTGGTGGCGTTGATCATGGACTTATAGTAACGAATCGCCCCTTGAAGCATGGTCTTATTTGGATCTGGAACCAATAAATCAACGGATACCGATTTATTTACACCTAAACCCTTGCAAGATGGGCATGCACCCAAAATCGCATTGAACGAGAACAATCTCGGTTCCAATTTGGGAACGGAGAAGCCACATTCAGGGCAAGTGTGGTTAGAAGAAACGAGTCTTTCTCCGTTATCAGTCAGCAAAATAACTTCGCCATGGCCCCAGTCCAAAGCCAATTCGATGTCTTCAAAGCAACGAGACCTGGCTTCTGGCTTAACGATGATTCTATCAATAACGATATCGATGTCGTGGCGTTTGTTCTTGTCTAAATCGCCGACTTCTTCAAGAAGAGTGATTTGACCATCGATTCTGGCACGGACAAAGCCTTGGCTGACTAACTTCGTTAAGGTGTCCTTATGAGTCCCTTTCTCGTGTCTCACGATTGGGGAGAGAATCTGAAGTTTGGTTCCAACTTCGTAATTCATCGCCATATCGGTGATGGCGCTCTTCGAGAAAGAAACGATTGGTCTATGATGCTTCGGGCAATACGGAACGCCCACTCTAGCAAATAGCAAACGCAAGAAATCATATATTTCCGTCACGGTTCCCACCGTTGAGCGCGGGTTATGAGAAGTGGTCTTCTGGTCAATGGAGATAGCAGGCGAAAGACCTTCGATGCTATCGACATCCGGTTTGTCGACGCCGCCTAAGAATTGACGGGCATAAGGAGAAAGGGATTCAACGTAACGACGTTGACCCTCAGCATAAATGGTATCGAACGCCAAAGTGGTTTTGCCCGATCCCGAAAGACCGGTGAAGACAGTCAAAGAATCCTTAGGAATCTCTAAGTTGATGTTCTTTAAGTTGTTTTCTCTCGCGCCTTTGACGACGATGAATCTTTTATTGTTCATACCCCGCTATTATAACGGGGTATTTTCATAACGCACGCATTATGCTTCTTTTCGATGTCATTTCGGTGTGTCAAGACTGCCTAAAATCAAAGGTTTGAACATCGACATATGGCGGAAGACGGTTCGCTCGCTCTTGTTCAAGACTTTAGCCAAACGGGTCAGATTAAGCTTTTGCTTCTTGAACACCTTCATCATCAAAAGACCCTTCAAGGTTTCAAATTGACCACGACGGAGATGAAGTTTATGGAGTCTGTCGAGACAGGTATTCCACCGCTTTTCCTTTGCTTCCAAATCCTCGCGAATTTTGTTCAATTCATTCAGCAAAGATTCACATATCAATTCCAAATATTCATTGAGATCGAAACTGAATTCCGAACGCTTGAAGGCAATAAAATATTTCCTTTTGTCATCAACGAATGAACACGAGAATCTCACACCCAAGAATTCATAAATGGAATCCTTTAGATTTTGATAGACCAAATGCCTGCCAATCAATCCGTTCATCTTTTGATACGGATGAACATATTCAAAGGCGAAATGTTCAATCAAAGTCCCAATCAAAACATCTTCCTTCAAGAGCTTCTCGCTTAGTTCTTTTAATGAAGACATCCCAGCTTCAATGTCTTCTTTATTTTTGAAAGGAGAACTGACCGAAAAACCCGCTTTAAGGGACAGATTTTTGATAGGTGTTACCCTATTTTCGGCCACTAATGGCTTATTTGTGAGATATAAGCCCTCTAGTCTCCTAAGGAATGGATAACCATCCAACGCGCAAGAAGCCTTCACTTCTTCTAATAAGCAGGAATGTTCGTATTCCTTCCTAATTGAAGGACCTAATCGATTGAGAATCTTTTCGATTTCATAGAGGTTCTTATTTATTCCCTCCTTAAGGACCATCAACGATGGGTTATAGGCGAAATAGAATTCTTTTCCGCCTAATGAAAAAAGACGAGCCCCGTTTAAAAGAGCCCGTCTCTTATTTTCTTCGTGTTCCGAAGATATGAATGTAGATAGATAAGACATGCTTACCTCCTTTATGTTGAGATAAGCATATATCTAATTTTGTCAATTAAAAAAGCCCTGTTATTGGCAGGGCTTATATTCGTTTAGAGATTAGAGACCGAATTTCTTAACGGCTTCCAAACGATCCTTGGCGTAGGCTTCGCACTTATTGAGCAAGGTCTCGGCTTCTTCTGGGTTGACGATTGGCAACTGAGCGAAACGAGTCTGATGCATCAAGAAGTCACGGAACTTAGACCAATCTGGATCTTTGCAATCCATCTCTAAGCCAGGTTTGCCTTCTTTGACCTTGCGTGGGTCATATCTGAAGGTCTGGAAGTAGCCGCATTCGACGGCCGCTTTCTCTTCGGCGATGGAGTTGCTTAAGCCACCTTTGATACCATGGTTGATGCATGGGCAGTAGCAGATGATCAAGGATGGACCATCATAGGATTCTGCTTCCTTAAGGGCTTGGATAGCCTTGACTGGGTTGGCACCCAAGGCAATCTGAGCGACATAGACATGTCCATAGGACATAGCAAGCAAGGCAAGGTTCTTCTTGGCTTCTTTCTTACCCGAAGCGGTGAACTTATTGATGGAACCGGTCTGAGAGGACTTAGAGGCCTGGCCACCGGTGTTGGAATAAAGCTCGGTATCGAGGACTAAGACGTTGACGTCGGCTTCGTTGGCTAAGACATGGTCTAATCCGCCGTAACCGATATCGTAAGACCAGCCGTCACCGCCGACGATCCAAACGGACTTATCGACTAAGTCGCGTTCGTATTCAAGGAGTTCCTTGACAGCTTCGTTCTTGGAAGCTTTGACCGCGGAGATTAAATCAGCGGAGATGGAACGGATGAATTCACGGTTCTTGACGTTGGCAAGATACTGATTAGCCAAATCCTTGAGTCCTTCTTCGACATCGTCAGCTTCGACGGCGGCGGATAAAATCCTGCAGATTTGGGTTAGTTTGTAGTCGGTCGCGATTCTCATACCGAAGCCAAATTCAGCGTTGTCTTCGAATAAGGAGTTAGCCCAAGCTGGACCATTGCCGTTGTTATCGCGGACGAATGGGGTAAGTGGGGTAGAACCGCAGTAGATGGAGGAACAGCCAGTCGCGTTAGCAACTAACATATCCTTGCCGAATAACTGGCTGGTTAAACGATAATATGGGGTTTCACCACAGCCAGCGCAAGCACCGGAGACTTCCATATATGGCATCAAGAAACTGACGCCCTTAACGGTAGTGAGTGGATACTTATCGGCCTTGTATTCGGTGTGCTTATAGAGATAATCGGCGCCTTCTTCCTGAGCGAACTGGGATTTGGCTTCGACCATCTTAAGAGCGAAGTGATCGTTTCCGAGTTTCTTGGCAGTCTGGTTGCCTAAGCATTCGGAGACGCAGAGACCACAACCGACGCAGTTCTTCGGAGAGACCTGGATGCGGTATTTGAGTCCGGCGACAGAAGGTCCGCCTAAGGCGTTCTTCAAATCGGACTTAACGATTTCTGGAGCGTTCTCGACTTCTTTTTCGTTAAGCAAGAACGGACGGATGGTAGCGTGTGGGCAAACGAAGGCACACTGGTTGCATTCGATACAATAAGCGGAATTCCACTGTGGGACCATGGCGGCGATTTCACGCTTGTCATAGAAGGTGACGTTCGGGTTCATGGTGCCGGAGTTCAATTCGAACTTGCGGAAGGTGGAAGTTGGGATATCATCGCCATCCAAATTGCCGATGACGTTGTAATATTCATCGAAATATTCATCGCCGGTATCGGACTTTCTTCTAGCGATTGGGAGTTCAATCCACTTTGGATCAACTTTGATTTCTTTCAATCCTTCGGCGCCACCATCGATGGCCTTGTAGTTGAGGTCGACGATAGCCTGGCCTTTCTTGGCATAGGACTTAAGGGCGAATTTCTTCATCCACTTCTGAGCTTCAGCATATGGCATGATTTGCTCATTGAGTTTGAAGAAGGAGCTCTGAAGGACGGTATTGGTACGACGGCCTAATCCGATATCTTCGGCGATCTTGTTGGCGTCGATGATATAGAACTTGGCTTTGCGTTCGGCCAATAAGTGCTTCATACGGTTTGGCATGGAAGCGATTAAGGTCTTCTCATCCATGTCGGTATTGAGTAAGAAGGTTCCGCCTTCTTTGAGGTTATTGATGATGTCGAAGCGGAAGATGTAGGTATCTAAGGAGCAAGAAATAAAGTCAGCGTTCTTGACATAATATTCGGAATGGATTGGATCCTTGCCGAAACGTAAGTGGGAACGGGTGACGCCGCCAGACTTACGGGAGTCATACTGGAAGTAAGCCTGAGCATATTGATGGG
>CAYPED010000003.1:0-3505 GCA_964409745.1 uncultured Staphylococcaceae bacterium
GATTCTGATGTCCTTGACCTGTTTCTTGAACTCTTTTTCGGAGACGCCGATTTGGAAGCCAGGGATAGATTCGAGTTTGTCTAAAGTTCCGCCGGTATGGCCTAAGCCACGGCCAGACAATTTGGCGATGGTGCCACCACAAGCCGCGACGATTGGACCAACGGCAAGGGAGGTTTTATCTCCAACCCCGCCGGTGGAATGCTTATCGGCTTTGATGCCCGGGATGTCCGATAAATCGATGACATCGCCCGAATGCATCATGGCATCGGTGAGGATGACCGTTTCCTTGGTGGTCATGCCATTGAAGACGATGGCCATGCATAAGGCGGAAGCCTGATAATCAGGGATATCGCCTTTCACATACCCATCAATAAAAAAGCGAATTTCCTCTTCGGACAATTCTTTTCCATCGCGTTTCTTTTCGATGATGTCTAACATTCTCATAAAAAGATGACCTCTACTATTTTTTTGCTAAATCAATTATAATGTTTTCATGGAATTCTTCGAATCTTTAAATGCATATTTGCCAAAAGATGAAGCCGAGAAGCTCGTCTCGGCGATCGAGAATGGGAAAGTCACCCACGGCCTTTTGTTAAACACCAAAAAGATGTCAGACGAAGAATTTGTCAATAGATATCCTAATGTAAAAAAGCATCCTTTCATAGAGCACGCTTATCTTTATGATAAAGATGAGTATGAATTCGGAAAGACGATGTTATATGAAGATGGCGTCATTTCCATCGAAGACCCATCGGCTATGATGGTCGTCTATTTCCTTAAGCCGGAAGAAGATGACATCATCTTGGATATGTGCGCCGCCCCTGGTGGAAAGACCATCGGAGCCAGCTTAGCCATGAACGACAAAGGTTGCATCATCGCCAATGATATTTCCTATCCTCGTGCCAAGGCTTTATCACAAAATATCGAAAGAATGGGACGTGGCGATATCATCGTTGCCTCCAATGACTTTGTCTTCTCTCATGAGCATTTCGAAAATACTTTCGATAAGATCATCTTGGATGCGCCATGCTCTGGCTCAGCCATGATGAGAAAGAACAAAGAAGCCGCCGCGGACTGGAAATATGAGAAAGTCCTTTCTTGTTCCCGCCGTCAGCTTGAACTCTTGGAATTGGCTTATGCTATGCTCAAAGAAGGCGGAACATTAGCCTATTCCACTTGCTCGTTCTCGGCTGAAGAAGATGAGAAAGTCATGCTTCAATTCCGTCAATTGCACCCAGAGATCGAATTCGTTAAATTGGAAGATCATCCTTCCTTCTATCGTTCGGAACTCCTTCCGGAATCCGTCCATCTCTTCCCTTCCAGATTCGAAGGCGAGGGGCAATTCATCTGCTTGTTCAAAAAGCCTGGTACGTTAGTGAAAACCGAACGCAAAATCGTTCCGGTCGTCTCTAGATACAAACAATTCATCGCCGACTACAAGTTGGAAGATAGAAGCAATGAGATGATGCGTTCGAAGTTCTATTCGTTGTATCAATACTTCGATACCACCCATCTCAACATTCTCCGTTATGGGGTTAAATTATTCGAACTTAGAGACGTTTATATCCCAGACCACCATTTGACCCACTTCTTGACTCCGGATTTCTCTTGGAAGATCACCAAAGAAGAAGCGGAGATGTATGTCCATGGTCTAGCCTTCCCGACCATCAAACCAGACGGTTTCTATATCGTTTCTTACGATAATCAGAATCTCGGTTACGTCAAGGTTACCAAAGGAGTGGCCAAGAACCATTATCCGAAGGGGCTTAGAATCCCATCCACTGTGGATATCATTTGGTAAAAGAAAAAGGCGGTTGTCCCGCCTTTTTTGTTATTAACGAACTTTTCCCTTTCTCATAGGGATTTTGTTTTTGCCTTCTTCGATGAATTTATGGATATCGTCTCTTTGCTCATACATCTTCGAAGCGATCAAATCATGAATCTTTTCAGAGAACGAAATGGAGTTGGCATCGTCGTTTTCACTCGCGTATTCGATAGGAAGGAAGGCGATGTCATAAGGGGTTCTCTTATAACTTTCTCCTATGATATTCTGCGAGCCGAAGGAGGCGATTGGTAAAACTGGACAGCCAATGCGGAAGGCTGGCTTGAAGGTGCCTCCGTGGAATTCTGGTAGGTCTCCATCTGGATTCTTGTTTCTGGTACCTTCCGGGAAGATGGCGACTGAGCAGATATTCTCTTTGATGAGACGTTCGGTGTTCTTAATAACGCGGATTCCGTCTCTTAAATCGTTCCTATCTAAGAACATGCCGTCTAAAGCCTTGATGATGGTTCTGACAAACGGAATTTTGAGAATCTCTTTCTTGCCAACGAAGGTCAAAGGCTTCTCCGAATGATAGATGAACATCAAAGGATCGATGACGTCCAAATGGTTGCTGACGGCCAGATATCTTTGGTCCTTGGCTTCCAATTCGCGCAGGTTCTCGATTCCTTCCACTTTTTGGTCGACGTGAAGGGTGTCGATGATCTTGATAATCAGCCTACGTATGCGGTTATACCTAACCTCGATAGGGTATTTCTCCGGATGACGGGCGTATTTCCAAATATAGAAGGTGAAGGTCGCTAAGATTCGCGGAGCCATCTTAAGAACCGCACCTAAGACTTTTCTCTTTTTCATAATGGCATTAGTTTATCTTAATTCTTCCTCTTATCAAGTTAATAAAAGAAACGGCCCAAAGGGCCGTCTCCTTTTAGATTCGTTTCGTGCCTTCGGGAAAACGGTACATCTCATCGATTTCGATGACAATGATGAAGCCGTGTTCCACGTCTTTCTCAATCCTCCCCTTGAAGCAGATATAGGAACCGGTTGGCTCCTTGAGGAAAGGGCTCGATTCGTATGATTGGCTTTTGACCAAAAAGGAATCGGTGACGAATTTGCCTTTTTCGGGAACAGGACGGTCCACTTCGACATAACGGAGGTTATGGGAAAGCTTTTCGCCCAGTCTCCCGGAAACGAAGACGGATGAAATCATGAAATGTTCTCCTAAAAGGGGAAATCTCATCGTTTTATGATAGGGTTTGTTGCGTTAGCCCATCAATAATCGTTAGGGTCGTCTGACGGGGTGAATTCGGAATTATCGGTCGAACCGGAATTCTCAACGTCATCGTATTTGCGGATCAAGACCTTACAGCCTTTGGCGTTTGCTTTGTTATCGCTATCTTCTATAATGCCATCATCTTTGAGCCATTGGAAGATTTTGCCCGAACGAGTGTAGCCGAAGCCGAACTCTCTGTTCATTCTGGTCATCGAATAATATTCGCAATGCATGACCTTTTCTTTGACGGCTTCATAGGCTTCATCGTTTCTGTCGGTGCCGGCTCTCATGCCGTATTGGGTGGTGGATCTAGGCTGGGTTCCGGAGTCGGACGATTTGCCGCTTAAGTCTAAGAAACGTGGGTCATATTCGACCTTTTGCTGGTCTTTGATGAATTTGACGACGTTCTTGATTTCGTCCTTCATCTGATCCCATGTCATGAAGATGTGCGC
>CAYPED010000003.1:3515-13890 GCA_964409745.1 uncultured Staphylococcaceae bacterium
GTCGTTGTCGACATAGCAGCCTTGGGCGCGGAAGTTGGAATTTCTGATGACTTGGCCACAAGAAACCAACATGTCGCCATAACCAGCTAGGTTCTCGGCCCCGCCTTCGCCCAAAACAGTGATGGAGTCGGTTGGTGAAGAAACCGATAAAGCGACACGGACGGCGATATTGGCCTTGATAGTGCCGGAAATGATGTCGACGGAAGGGCGCTGAGTGCAGATGATAAGATGGATGCCAGCGCTTCTGGATTTGGCAGCCAATCTGGCGATAAGTTCGTCGACGCCTTTGCAAGTGAGCATCAAATCGGCGAATTCATCGACGACAAAGACGATATAAGGAAGGGTCTCATAACCGTTTTCCCTGGCGAACTTGTTGTATTCGGAAAGCTTCTTAACGCCCGCTTTGCGGATGATGCCGTTTCTTCTTTCCATCTCATCGACCAATTTCTCGATGGCTACTTTGGCTTCTTTCGGATCGGTGATAATCGGGCAAAGGAGGTGAGGAATATCCTCATACATCATGAATTCGACTTGTTTCGGGTCGACCATGATGAGTTTCAGATCTTCTGGGCGGTTGCGCATCAATAAGGAGATGATGACCGAGTTGTTATAGACCGATTTGCCGGAGCCGGTCGTGCCAGCTACCAACATATGCGGGAATTCAGTTAAATCGGCCGAATAGAAGGAACCGGAGATGGATTCGCCGAACGGGACATAGGTTCTGGTTTTCTCGCTTAATTCCGGAAGGGCGGTGAAGACCTCTTTCATCGAGACGGTCATTCTCTTCTCATTAGGGATTTCCAAAGCGGAGTACATGGAACCTAAGACGGATTCTTCATAATTAGCCAAAACGCCGCCTAAAGCGGACCTGATCTTGGTTACGGCACGGGTGATGACGGCCGGAAGGACGTCGCTGTCCGTATCGATATTGAAACGGGTGACGGATGGTCCTACTTCGTAGGAAATGACCTTGGCCCCGATATGAAGACCATCAAAGACCTTGTTGATGATTTCTTTGCGGTGCTCGCATTCGGCAAGCTGGGCTTCCTTGGCTTCGGAGTTATCGTAATCCTTTAATAAATCGATACCTGGCAAGACATATTCCGGACGTGGCTTGGCAAGTGGGAATGGGGTAGCCGGAACAGCTTCTTTAACCGGTTCTGGCTTCTTTTCGATAATAGGTTCTTTCGGAACGAAAAGAGCTGGTTCCGGTTCTTTGATTTTTTCTTCCTTGATATCGATATGTTCTTCTTCGATAGGTTTTTCTATAACAGATTCTTCTTTTATTGAAGAAACAGGCTGCTCTTTTACTTCATTTTGAACAGGTTCTTCGACCTTTTCCTCATGGCGTGGGAAAGAAGGCTCTTCTTTCTTCTTTAAAATGAAGACGGCTTCTTCGGGACCGTTGATATTGTTATAAAGATAGGTGGCGTTTTCTTTTCTTTCGAATTCTGGGACGGTGTCCATCTTTTCTTCGACGCGAGTGGTTTTCGGGGCGTCGAAATTAAGGGTTGGCCTCTCTAAAGTCGGAGTTTCGTCTTTGACACCCAAAGATTCAAGATAAGCCGGTGCTTTCTCATCGATTTCCTTATTTTGCTTATCTTCGGTTTCTTTGGATTTCTTCTCAGCCTTCTTGGCTTTGCCTTTCTTTCCCAAAAGGATGAGCCATGGGAGAGTAACTAGGACCGCCCCAAGCAAAATGATAATGATGGCGAAGATATACACCAAAGCATCCACGCCAGTCGCTTTGAAGCAAGAGGCTAAGGTGAAGCCTAGCAAGCCTCCGCCCAATTCATTTTCGAATAAGATGCACTTATAAGGATCGCTATTAGGGTTGTTGGTGGAGTCAAAAGCCGCGTTATAAGCAGTCAAATCAAAGTTGGTGTTTCCGTCTAACCCAGCAAATCCCCAAATGATGGAAACGCCTAATAAGACAACAATGAGGCCGATAATGAGTCGGAACTTAAGCCATTTTGGCTTATGGCCTAAAACGAAGCAAGTTAGGAAGAAGAATAAGGCCAAAGGAAGGCCTAGCCATAATCCGGTTAAGCCGATGACATAACCCATCCATCTCGCCAAGTGGTAGAGATGGTTGCTTAAAAGCGACACGAAAAGGAATCCCGTAGCGAGAGATAAACCTAAAAAGGTCAGTCTATAGATATGGCGTTTGTAGGATTCGATATCTTTCATTCTTTCTAAGCCTCAATGATGAGAGGGATGACCATAGGTTCTTTCCCGGAGTCGCGTCTGACTTGACGAAGTAGACGTTCGTGGCAGATGTTCTTAACATCGTCCATCTTCCTATCTTCGGCAAAACAGCTGGCTAAGGTTTCAAGCAAGATGCTGCTTAAATCACGGGTGACGACATCGATATCCCTCGGGAAGGATAGGCCCCTGATTTGAATATCCGGACCAGCGATGACTTGATGATTGTTTTTATCTAGGGTAACCGCGACCACGACCATGCCTTCGGCAAGTTTGGTTCTATCGGCCAAGACCATTGGGGAGACGTCGCCGACCCCGATGCCATCGATCATGATGCCATTATGCGGGATGGATTCGTCTTTGAGCTGCGGTTTAATGCCGTCATAGTACCAAGTTAAGCCGTTTTCTAATAAGAAGACGCGGTTATGGGTCAAACCGATGCCCATATTGAGGGCGATCATGGCATTCGCCAATAAGGCGCGGTATAAGCCTTTGACTGGAATGTAATATTGAGGGTTAAAGAGGGAAATCATCGTCTTTAAGTCTTCTTCGGAAGCGTGCATCTTGACGAATTGCTTCTTGGAAAGATGCAAGACCTTGCAGCCCGTGCGATAGAGTTCGTCCAAAGCCTCGGTCGCCACCAATTCGGTGTTGTTGTTATGCGGGGAAGCTAAGATGAAGGTGTCGCTTTCCTTAATGGAAAGGAACTTCTCTTTGTTGGTAGGGTCGGAGAGCAAAGCAATCTTATTGAAGAGCTTGGAACCATGTCCTAAGACCAAGATGATGATGTCTTCTTCTTTGTATTGATTAAGCTCGCTTAACGGGGCGAAGTTGTCTCTCGGTATAAGCAATTGGCCATAAGCCTGCATAAGACTTAATGTCTTAGCGGTTGCTTCATCGTAAGGGATAATCTTCTTTCTGGTTTGGACGGCCAAGGAGATGATTTCATCGATGTTGAAACAGTTGGTAGCGAACATCGAGATGAAGGTTCTGCCCTTAGCGTCCCTTATAGCCTGCTCGATAAGCGGGGCGACGCGATAAGAAGGGGCGGTGTAGCCGCTTCTTTCGGCATAGGAAGATTCCGTCATCAAGACCAAAGTCGGAGCGGATTCGCTGACTTCGGCAATGCGGCGGAAGTTGTGATAATAGTTCTTGGAAGAGTTGTTCTCGACGACGTAAGTGCCGGTGAAAACGACGTTTCCATAGGTGGTTTCGATGGCCACGCCATTGGAACGGGCGATGTTGGCAGCGGTCTGGAAGAATTGGATTTTCCTTCCGTTTACCTTGAAGGTAGCGTTAGGGTCCACTTCTCTAAGATCCATCGTGTTAGGCTTGCCGATATGGGTCAAGAAAACCTTGAACATGCCTAAAGCCACGTCGGAACCATAAACTGGGGCCGGAGCTTCGTCGTAGATATAAGCCAAGGCGCCGACTTCGTCATCGTGTCCGCTAAGCAAGAAATAAGCGCGGACCTTATCCTTTTTCTGCTTAAGGTAAGTGAAATCAGGGATGACATAGTCGATACCTGGCATCGTTTTATCAGGGAAACGAATGCCACATTCAATAACGAAAATATCGTCGTTTACTTCGACAAGGATGCAGTTTTTCCCATCTTCATCCAAACCGCCTAAGGCGATGATCTTTACTGTTTCTGGCATTCGTTTTCCTCCTGAGATTTAAATCTTTTCCATGTTGCGGGTGGCGATGATGTCGATGCCGGTTCCCGCGACGTTAGGGATGATGACGTCGCCAATATGAATTGGGGCGGCTAATTTGACTTTGTTGATTTCTTCCATGGCGGCGAAGATCTTTCCCTTCGGGATTGATCCATTGGTCTTCACCGGGCACATCGGAAGGTTGCTGCCGTCGATGCGGACAGTGGAAGTGACGACACGGGTTGGGTTGGTGGCTTCTTGCTTGCCGTAGGCTGCGCCTCTTGGGCAGGTGTTGCCGGTGACGTTAAGGTTCTCGTCAACGTGGAGATGGCATCCTCTTGGGCAGCAGATGCAAATAAGATCCTTTGGTAATTCCATAACTTATTTTTCCTCCTTCTGACGGAGAGAAAGGGTGATATCCCCGTTTTCTTCGAACAAAGATTCTGGGATGGATTCGACTTCCATCTCAGATGGGATGATGACTGGCTTGAAGATGGACTTCACGATCTTGCCATTTTGGGAATAGTCGATGTAGACGTTCTTGGATGGCTTACGGACACGGAACTTGAAGGTGGCCTTCTTATCTTTGTCGTAGGCTAATCTGGATGGGACGACATAACCAATGCCATCGCCGGCGGCGACGTTAAGGCGCTGGCCTTCGTTCAAATTGCCTTTGATGTATTCAGCCGCGGCTTTGCCAGCTTCTCTGGCTTCGGCGACGACGTTATCGACCAAGTCATGGACATGGAGGACGTTGCCGCAGGCAAAGAAGCCTGGGAAGGAAGTCTGATAGGATTCATCGACGGCGGAGCCTCTGGATCTGCCGGTCTGGATACCTAGGTTATCGTAAAGATTGTTGTTTGGAACCAAGCCAATGGAAAGGATGAGGGTATCGACATCGATTCGTTTGGCGGTTCCTGGAATGATGCGGGACTGGGCATCGACTTCGCTAAGTTCGATAGCTTCAAGTCTCGATTTGCCGATGACTTTGGAGACGGTGTGGCTCAGATAAAGTGGGATGCCATAGTCGTCCAAGCACTGGACCATGTTACGGTTCAAACCATTGGACCAAGCGCATAATTCGGCTACGCCCAAGACTTTCGCCCCTTCAAGGGTCAAACGACGGGCCATGATAAGGCCGATGTCGCCAGAACCTAAGATGAAGCACTTCTTACCGGCTAATAAGCCATATTCGTTTAAGAATAGCTGGGCTTGACCTGCGGTCAAAACGCCAGAAGGACGATCGCCTGGAACGCCGATGGCGCCGGCATTTCTCTCATAGCAGCCTAAGGCGTTGATGATGGCTTTGGCCTGGATTTCTTCCGCGCCTTTCGGGGAGATGATGGAAACGACCTTGTCTTTGGTGATATTAACGACAGTGGTGTTAAGCATGTATTCGATGTTTCTCTCTTTGACTTGGGAGATGAAACGCTGAGCGAATTCCGGACCGGTCAATTCTTCTTTGAATTCACCTAAGCCGAAACCGTTATGGATACACTGATTCAAGATGCCGCCTAAGAAGGACATCTTTTCGATGATAAGGATGGAGCGGATGCCGGAATCATAGGCTCCGACGGCCGCGGCTAAACCGGCGGATCCGCCGCCGATGATGACTAAATCAATCTTTTTCATAATTATTTAGCCTCCTTTTTGACAAGGTCAACGATGATGTTGGAACCAACTTTGTCATATAGGATCTCGGTTGGGGAGACACCTTGCTTTTCGGCTAAGATGCGGACAACCTGAGGCTGGCAGAAGCCGCCTTGGCATTTGCCAAAGCCCGCTCTGGTTCTCTTCTTTAAAGCCTTGACGGTCAAGCATGGGAGAGAACGGCTTAAGACGTCTTTGATTTCGCCTAAGGAGACTTTCTCGCAGTTGCAGATGACGGTGCCAAAGGCCGGGTCCTTAGCAATGAGCTTGTTTCTCTCTTCGGTAGTGAGTTCAAGACGATGGACGTATGGTCTGATGGCGGCCTTATAGTCGTCTTTCTTCTTCAAGTCGATGACTTTGGAGACCAATTCTTCGACGACGTATTCGCCGATGGCTGGAGAAGAGACCAAACCCGGGGATTCGATGCCGGCCACATTGATGAAGTTCTTATAGGTTTTGGACGGCTCGATGATGAAGTCATGGGTGCTTGGGGTGGCACGGAGACCGGAGTAGGTTCTGATTTGCTGATTGAATGGGATGTTCTGAATCAAGGTGCTGGCACCGGATTTGACTTGGCCTAAGGTCAAGGAATCGGTTGAGACATCGTCTTTGTCATCGACGAATTCAGAAGATGGGCCCACAAGGTAGTTGCCAGAGGTCGTCTTGGTGACCAAGATGCCTTTGCCCTTATTGGACGGTAATGGGAAGATAACGTGGTTAACAAAGTTAGGAGAGAAATGATCCAAGACATAATATTCACCCTTTCTTGGAGTGATGGACCAATCGATCTTTTCGATCATAGCCGCGATCTTGTCGGAATAAACGCCGGCAGCGTTGATGACGACTTTGGCTTCAAAATCGCCTTTGTTGGTGACGACCACAAAGTGGTCACCGACATGTTTGATGTCTTTGACTTCGGTGCAAAGGGAAAGTTTGACGCCATTGTCCAAAGCGTTCTCGAAAGCGTGGCTCACCAATTCGAATGGGTTGATGATGCCGCCTGTCGGGCAAAGAAGGGCCCCTTTGACGTTAGGGACGATGTTCGGTTCCTCTTTTTTGACTTCTTCGGCCGAAAGCAATTTGCATGGGACTCCATTTTGTTTGCTTCTTTCGGCTAATTCGTCCAAGAGAGGGAGTTGCTCGTCTTCGGTTGCGACGGTCAAGGTTCCGTTACGGACGAAGGAAACGTCCAAATCACGGCAGACGTCATCCAACATCTGATTGACCTTGACGTTGAAGTATGCCTTTTTCGTGCCCGGCAAAGGATCATACCCGGAGTGAGCGATGGCGGAGTTGGCCATGGAGGTGGCGTCGCAGACGTCAGTCTCCTTTTCCAACACCAATGTGGAAACCTGATACTTAGAGAGGTTTCTGGCGATGAAGGCGCCGACGGCACCGGCGCCGATGATAATAATATCTTCCATGGTTAAAATTATAGACTTCCTTTAGGAAAGGTTAAACGGGGAATTAAAGAAAAAAGAGGTCTTTTTTTGACCTCTTTCTTTGTTTTTAGCGCGTATTAGTGGCGATTGAAGTGATTTCCGCCTTTTCCGCCTTTGTTGCCACCCTTATTGAAGGATGGTTTGGAAGGGCGTTCTGGGCGTTCGACGTAATCGGCTGGCTTGTCCAAGAATTCTCTGTGGGAGACCTTGACTTTGCCTTCTTCGATGCCGATGACGACGACTTTCATCTTATCGCCGACCTTGACCACATTAGTGGCATCATCGACGTATTTCCAATCCAATCTGGAGACGTGGCATAAGCCATCGGTCGTTCCGAAGAGATTGACGAAAGCGCCATAGTTTTCGACACGGGTGACTTCGCCTTCGAAGATTTCGCCGACTTTGGCCACGCGGACGATGTTTAAGATGGTCTCTTTGGCTTTGTTGATCATCTCTCTGTTCATGTGGTAGATGGTGACATCGCCAGAATCTTCAACGTCAATTTTGACGTTGTCGCAGTCAGCGATGATTTGGTTGATGACTTTGCCACCAGTGCCGATGACATCGCGGATCTTATCTGGATCGATGACGAAGTGATCCATCTTCGGAGCATACTTGGAGACGTCGGCGCGTGGTTCTGGGATAGCGGCCTTCATGACTTCTCTGATTTCGGCACGGGCTTTGTTGGCTTGGGCTAAGGCTTCGGCTAAGACCTCACGGGTGACGCCGTGGATCTTGATATCCATTTGTAAGGCGGTCAAACCGTTTTCGGTACCGGCGCACTTGAAGTCCATATCGCCGAAGTGGTCTTCAAGACCTTGGATATCGGTGAGGATGGTGTATGGGTGTTTGCCATCGAATGGGCCAGAGGAAATAAGGCCCATGGCGATGCCGGAGACGATGCCTTTGATTGGGACGCCAGCGGCCATTAAGGACATGCAGCCAGCGCAGATGGAAGCCTGAGAGGAGGAACCGTTGGATTCGACGACGTCGGCGACGGTGCGGATGGCATATGGGAATTCTTCCTTGGAAGGGAGGACATAAGACAAAGCTCTTCCAGCGAGAGCACCGTGACCGATTTCACGACGTCCTGGGGCACCGATTCTACCGATTTCACCGACGGAATAAGGTGGGAAGTTATATTGATGCATGAAGCGGCGTTCGGTCTCGGTGGTCAAATTGTCGACAATCTGAGCGTCAGATAGAGGCCCTAAAGTGGTGGTGGAAATGACCTGAGTCTGACCACGGGTGAACATAGCGGAGCCATGGACTCTTGGGAGCAAGTCGACCTGGGCGTCCAAAGGACGGATTTCGTCGACTTTACGGCCGTCTGGACGAATCTTCTCTTCGGTGATGAGACGACGGACTTCATTAGCGACCATCTCTTCCAAGATGTCGTTGACCATCATCATGGTCTTGCCGTGGTCTTTTTCGGAAGCATAAGAACGGGTGTCATAGTCTTCCAAGATTTCATTCTTCAAATCATCGATGGCGTGTTGGCGTTCGAGTTTGTCGAAGATGGAGATGGCTTTGACCATCTTCTCGCCGATGCGGGATTCGATGTCGGCTTTGATGGCTGGGTCTGGGGTATAAAGAGCGATTTCTCTCTTTTCGACGCCGATCTCTTTGATGATTTCTTCTTCGAAGGCGCAGAGTTTCTTGATGGCTTCATGAGCGAACATGATGGCATCGAGCATCTCTTCTTCTGGGACTTCGGCGGCACCAGCTTCAACCATCATGATGGCATCTTTGGTGCCAGCGACGGTCAAATTGATGTCGGAGTTGGCGGCTTGTTCGACTGTTGGGTCGATGATGAGCTCGCCATTAACGCGGCCAACGATGACGCCAGCGACTGGGCCATCGAATGGGATGTCGGAAATGCATAAGGCCAAAGAGGAGCCTAACATAGCGGTCATCTCTGGGGTGTTGTCTGGATCGCAGGACATGACGGTGTTGACGATCTGGACTTCGTTTCTGAAGCCTTCGGCGAACAATGGGCGGATTGGGCGGTCGATCATACGAGCGCTCAAAGTGCAATGGTCATCGCCTTTGCCTTCGCGGCGGAGGAAGGATTGTGGGATCTTTCCACCAGCGTATTGTTTTTCGATGTATTCGACGGTAAGAGGGAAGAAGTCTCCTTCTTTTGGTTTGTCGCCGCAGCAAGCGGTCGATAAGACGACAGTGTCGCCAAAGCGGATGAAGGTCGCCCCGTCGGCTTGTTTGGCGATCTCTCCGGTCTCGACTTTAATATGTCTTCCAGCAAAGTCGAGCTCAAAAGTTTTTTTCATAGTTTCTTTTCCTTTATTTGCAACGCCCGAATTATAGCACTTCTACGAAGACGCGCAATAAGGCATGAGCGTATGTAAGCGCCTTTGCGCTCAAAACGTGTAGGAAGTCGCTTATTTGCTATTTTGCAAAT
Organism: uncultured Staphylococcaceae bacterium; assembly: GCA_964409745.1. Classification (GTDB taxonomy): domain Bacteria; phylum Bacillota_I; class Bacilli_A; order RFN20; family CAG-826; genus UBA4951. Next base: position 12,887 of record CAYPED010000003.1, read on the forward strand.
AAAAAAAGAACCACACGGGTTCTTTTCCTTTTTGGCTCGCGACCTTATTTGCGGAGACCGAGTTCGTTGAGGACTTTGACGTACTCATCACGATCGTTCTTGGCAAGGTAGTTGAGCAAACGACGACGTTTGCCAACCAAGATCAAGAGGGAACGGGAGGCGATTGGATCCTGGGCGTTGTCCTTGATGTGGTCGTTCAATTTCTCGATTCTCTTGGTGAGAAGAGCAATCTGAACCGAAGCGCTGCCGGTATCGGCGGCGTTTTTGCCAAAGCGAGCGACCTCAGCGGTCACTTCTTCCTTGTGAAGGGACATGGTTTTCTCCTTTCAGTTCAATACTTGGCACTATCAAGGTTAAGTCTGAGAAAGGCATAACGATGGTAGGCTGCGTGGAATATATTACTCTGAAACATGGTCAAAACAAACATTTTTCGCGTGCGTGCCTAGTTTCGACTTGAACGAAACCTATTTGAAGAATAGTATTTTTGCCGATTGAAGAATCAAGGAGGATTTTCCATGAACATTCGCAACATCGCAATCATCGCCCACGTCGACCATGGCAAAACCACCTTGGTCAACTCTTTGTTAGCCTCTTCCCATACCTTCCGTGAGAACGAACAGATCAGGGATCGTATGTTGGATAGCAACTCCATCGAAAGAGAAAGAGGCATCACCATTTTGGCCAAGACCACTTCCATCGTTTGGAAGGACAATAAAATCAATATCGTCGATACCCCGGGACACGCGGACTTCGGCGGTGAAGTCGAACGTATCATGCATATGGTCGATGGCTGCTTATTGTTGGTAGACGCTTATGAAGGCACCATGCCTCAGACTCGCTTCGTTCTTAAGAACGCTTTAGCAAACCACATCAAACCAATCGTCGTCATCAACAAAATCGATAGACCAAACGCCGATGTCAACAAAGTCATCGACGAAGTCTTGAACTTATTCATCGAATTGGGGGCCCCAGATGAATTCTTGGACTTCCCAATCGTTTATACT
>CAYPED010000004.1:0-13466 GCA_964409745.1 uncultured Staphylococcaceae bacterium
CATATTGTTCATAGATTGAAGCGTACGTGCTTAGCATACATTCCTCGGTGTTGCATTCCTCCGAACGATGGGCCAAATAAAAAACTTTAGTATTCTCGCCCATCAAATCGATGGAGGCTTCCGCTGATTGGATGTTCGATAAATGTCCCTTCCTTCCGGAGATTCTCTCTTTAAGCAATTGAGGACGATTGCTATCTTCCAACATCTTGAGGTCGTGATTGCATTCCAAAAGGTAATAGGTGGCGTTCCTAAGTTTTTTGATAAGGGTTTTCTTTAATATGCCCGTATCAGTTATGTAGCAGAAGGTAGTTCCTCTGTTTTCAATCCAATAGCCAACTGGGTTCTCAGTGTCATGAGAGGTTGGGAAAGAAGTCACTTTGAAATCACCGATTTCGATGGTTTCACCGACTTCCTGAATCTTGTTGCCTCCTTTGGTTTTCGGAGAGCAATAAATATCAACGTCATGGAGATATTGGAGACCTTTGATATGGTCTGAATGATCGTGGGTGACGAAAACCGCTTGGATATCGCTTAATTTACGACCAATTTGAGACAAACCCTCCTCAAGGACTTTCAAAGCCAGCCCCATGTCAAATAAGAGGACGGTTTTCTCATCATATACCAAGGTAGCGTTCCCTTTGGAACCACTGCCTAAAGATAGAAACTTAATCATCTAAGTCTTGGAACGAATCTTCGTTTTCCGTGCTTACAGCCGAGATGAGCTGATAGGACTTCTCATATAAGAGATAGAATTTATCAGTTTTGCCGTTACGGTTTTTTTGGATGCTTACCTGAATGATGGAAGCATCGTTTTTACCACCGTTTTTGGCGTTGGATTCTTTAACCATACGAGTCAATTGTTGAAGTTCGGTTTCCTTCTGGCCTTCAGCTGGAGCGGAATCTTGGTTGTTATCGTTGTTCTTGCCAGCCCAGTCATTACGCCAGAGCATCATGATGACGTCAGCGTCTTGTTCAATGGCTGAGGATTCCTTCAAAGAAGAAAGTTCCGGAGCGGAAGCAACCTGACCTTTGCCGGCTTGATAAGTGCCTTTATCGGCGTCTCTGTTAAGCTGCGCCAATAAGATTACTGGAATGTGCAATCTACGAGCCAATTCCTTAAGTTGGGAAGTGATCATGGCAATCTGCAAAGTACGGGATTCGGTCGCTCTGGAGACAGGGACGCGAATAATGTTCAGATAGTCGATGAAGACCGCCGCCAAATTGCCTTTGGTGGAAGTAGCAATTTTCTCGCATTTGGCGATGATATCACCCAAATATTGGTTTGGGGTGTCATCAAAATAGATAGGTAACTGGCCCAAAGTTTGGGAAGCAGTCAAGATTTTGGTGTTCTCGCCTGGGGTAATGTTGCCTAGCTGGATTCTTTCGAGTGGCACCAACGAACCAGCGCTTACCAATCTTTGCATGATTCTTGAGGCATCCATTTCGCAAGAGAAGAAGGCGATGGTTTTGTTTTGGCCAATCAATGACTTGGCGGCATTGACCATAAGGTTAATAGCAAACGCCGTCTTACCAACGGATGGACGGGCAGCGATGATATTCAAAGTCTCTGGCTGAAAACCGTGAATTAAGTCGTTGAGTTTTTGATATCCGGTATCAATGCCAATCAAGCGTTTGTTTCCGGTGTTACGGGCTTTATCAAGGTCAATCAAGACTTGATTAACAACGTCTTTGCTTTCTTTGAAATTACCAACCGATCTACGATTGGCGATGCCGGTAAGTTCGGTTGCTTTGGTGTTTAAGAAGTCACCGATATTATCGACTTTGCCACCATAGACATCGCTTCTGGCGGAGTCCATGGACTTAACAAACTTACGGAGGGTATCGAAATCTCGAACGTCGGAGATGTAATAATCAACGTTGTTCGGATTGACGACCAAATCCATCAATTCGGATAGGTATTCAGGCGAATTGCATTCTTTGTCCAATTGCATGGTGGCTAATTGGGCGTGGACGGTGCTGATATCGATTTTCTTATGATCTTCCAAAAGGGTATTCATCGCCCTGAAGATATAAGCGTTTCTCTTATCGACCGCGGCGAAAGCGTCTTCCGTTAAAGAAGAGAACACTTTAGCGGCACAGCTATCATCAAGTAAGACGGAACCTAAAACGTTTCGTTCAGCCACCAAGGAACCATTTAAATCATCAACCATAATTATTCCTCCGTGACGTGAACGACGACTTCACCGATGACTTCACCAGCGATGCCTTTATATAATTCAATCTTCAAACGAGTGATGCCAAAGGCATTGACCTGGTCTTTGGTTAAGAACTTGCGTTTGTCGATAACGATATTCCATTGTTGTTCCAAGCCTTCGACGATTTGCTTGGTGGAGATAGTGCCACACATACGACCATTAGAGCCTGGCTTAGCGGAGAACTTCACTTCGATGTTCTCGAGTCTGACTTTGACCTTTTCCATCTCGACCTTCAAGGCCTTTTGTTTGGCTTCTTCTTCGGCATTGGCTTTAGCCAAGTTTTTCTGATTGACCTCAGTGGCCGCAATGGCGATCTTTCTCGGGATCAAATAGTTAGTGGCGTAGCCATCAGAAGCTTCGATAATTTGGCCCTTCTTGCCAAGCTTTTTGTCATCAATTAGTAAGATTACTTTCATAACTATTTCTCCTCATTCTCTTTCACTGATTGTCTAGCGGTTTCTAAATATTCATTTAGGGTTAATTCAAGGGTGCCCAAAACACGAGAGAACTCGCTGTCTTTGAAGGCTACGGCCGCCGCGGTGAAGTGGCCACCACCACCCATCTTCTCGCAAAGGAGCTGAACGTTGACCGTTCCATCGCTTCGAGCGGAGATGTTGATGGTCTTCTCATCGGTTCTGCCGACAACGAAGCAAGCGTTGACGCCCTTCAATTGCATCAACTGGTTACCAACCTTTGCCAAAGTTGATCTTTCGATGACATCCTCTTCAGGGGCAACGCAGTAAACGATGCCATAGTATGGGGTCTTCATCGTCGAGATGATGCTGGTAATCAAGGAATATTCCTCGAATTCGTCTTTTAAGTAGTCGTCCGCCAAGGAGTTGTCGGCTCCATATTCCTTAAGGATTTCAGCGGCTTCGAAGGTACGCATACCGGTGCTCTTGGACTTGAAGGAGTTGGAATCAAGGAATATACCGGAAAGCATAAGGGTGGCATATTTGGAGTTCAAATCGATCTTCGGGTTAGCGGTACCATAGCGAATCATCATAGCAATCAATTCGGAAGCCGAAGAGGCCGATGGTTCGATATAGGACAAAGCTGGGTGATCGATGAATTCTGAAGCACGTCTATGATGGTCGATAACAACGACCTTGCTGGCTTTTTCAAGCAATCTCGGGCACATGGTCATTGATGGTCTCGAGACATCGACGACGACCAACAAAGCGGAGTTTCTGATTTCATTCAAAACATCCGTAGGAGTGATAGTCATTTGGTCGGCTTTATCCTTGGTGAAGGCATCCTGGAAGGCGATACGGGTCTTCTTTTCCGCCAATTTCGGGTTATAAACCATACGGCACTTCTTGCCGCAGTGTTCAGCGATGGCCATGATGCCCAAGCAAGAGCCTAAAGCATCCATATCGGCATCCATGTGACCCATGACAAATACTTCTGAAGAAGTACGAATCAAGCTCATTAAAGAGTCGGAAACGGTACGAACCTTGACCTTAGAGGTATTTTCAACAGCGGAGGATTTGCCACCGAAGAAGATAAGTTCTTCGCCGTATGGGGAGACGACAACCTGGTCGCCACCACGGGAAAGGGCTACGTTGACAGCCGAAGAAGCCATTTCGTTCAACTTACCGACTTCAGGGAAGTTATGAGCAAAACCGATAGATAAGGTAAGTGGATGGTCCATCTGTCTTAAGGCAGCGTGAGTTCTATCCAAGATAGAGAAGCCATCCTTCATCATTTTGTTTAAGGAGGCATGGTTACAAACAGCGAAGTAAGCGTCGTTTCTAACACGACGGAGAAGAACGCCAAAGGAACGGAAGTAGTCGGTAATCAAAGATCTGACATCGGCGACCATATCCGCCAATTCATCGGTTTCGGAAGCAATGTCATCGAAGTTATCAATCATGACGACGCCGATACAAAGGGCTTGTTCTTCGTTGTATTTATGTAAGTTGTCGTAGTCGGTACGGTCACGGAAAATGAAGACACGCGGCTCGGCTAAGTACTTTACTTCGTAATTGCGGCCTTTCTCATCAATCTTGAGGGTCTTATTGGTTGGAGCGTTAACAAGCTCGGATAATTCTGGATGCCAAGAGAAAATATTGGTATCGAGCAATTCCATCTGTCTTTGGGTGAATAAGTTATTTTGCCAAAGGATGTTGCCATTATCGTCGGTTGCGAGGATACCGATGCCACCGAAAGTGAAGGCGTTTTGGATTTCGTTTCCGATGACGTCAGAGATTTCTTCATCAGTACGATGTCTGGCCTTATGGATTTGAGCCAAGCAGATCCAAGAACTGATAACATCGACGAAAATAACCGAGGCCACAAAGATGAGCATAGCCGTCTCCGAGAACCAGGTATTGAAGTCGAACCAGTTGAAGAAATGGAATAAAGTGATGAGCACACCAAGAACGATCTCGAAGGTAACGATGATCAAGGTGGCGATTCTAATGCGTTTCAGTAGTTTGTTCATGGCTCATATTATAGCCAATAAAAGGGCTATAAAACAAAACAAACATAAAAGGCGTTTCCTCTTAAGGAAAAACACATAGAGCCAAGATAGGTCAAAATTCACCGATAAACACTAGTCAAAACACCTTAAAAACATGTAGGAAGTGCCATATTATCGCTTTCTATGTGAAATATTCCTTGTACCTGCGTATCATATAGGCGTACGCGTAATGCGACCGGAGACCGCTTATGAAGAAATGTCCAATGTTGCTATCTATAACCCTGATGGCGTTTTTATCCACCTCTTGCAGCATCATTTTCGGTCCTACAAACTCAAGTGATAATTCTTCTGATAGTTCTGGCGACGCTCCATTCTCCGGCTCCATCGATAGCGGCTCTGCCGACACCACCGTTCCAAGCAGTTACTCCGGCAGCGGAACCGTAACCTTATATTCCATTAACGACTTCCACGGGGCCATCGTCGAAAATCAAAGCAGCGGCGAGATGGGTCTTTTAAATGTCGGAACGTATTTCAAAAACAAAGGCGAAGAAGACAACACTCTCTTAATTAGCTCCGGTGATATGTTCCAAGGTTCTATCGAATCCAACTGGAACAGAGGCAAATTCCTTACCGATGCGATGGATTTGATTGGATTCGACGCTTTTACCTTAGGCAATCATGAATTCGACTGGGGCTTAGAAACCCTCCGTTCTCTAAGGAATCGCAAACAATATGACTATAAAACGCCTTGGCTCTCTTCCAATATTTATACTTGGGATGACACCACCAAAGCCGCCAGCGATACCCGCGTTAGCGATTTAGGTTATTCTTACAGCACCAAGGTCTTAGAAAACGGCTTAAGAGTTGGCTTTGTCGGCGCCATCGGCTCCAGTCAGTGGACTTCCATCACCTCTGGTTATGTTTCTGACATCACCTTCATCGATCCTGTGCCGGTAATTAAGTCGATTTCCGACACGTTAAGAACCAAGGAGAACTGTGACCTTGTCATCCTCGTTTATCATGGCTCTCAAGACGAACTCTTAAATCAGGGATTAACCGATGTTTCTTCGGTTTCTAATAAGAAGTATGTGGACTCTGTATTTTGCGCCCATACGCACACCCAGGAAACTGCCACCGAAAACGGAGTCGTCTTCACCCAAAATAACTCCAATGGTAGAAACGCTTCAAAAATTACTTTGACCATCGGGGCCGATAAGACAGTCACCAAGTCCTCTCGCGTCGTATTGAATTGGAGTTCCATCGTTAACGAAGTTAATGGCAAATATGATTCTGATCTCCAAACTTTATATAACACCTACACCGCTGAAACCGATTCCGTTGGTTCCGAAGTCCTAGCTACATTATCCGGTGAATTCAGCTCTAGCTTTGCTAATGTTGCTGCTGACGCCCTTCTCGAAGAAGCCATCAGCCAGGGCTACAACCCGATTTTATCCATCACCAACAAAGTCCGCTCCTACCCAGAAGCGGGCGAATACACCTACGCTGATTTGTTAAAGGCTATGCCTTTTGAAAACGCCGCGGTCATCATGAAAGCCAAGGGTTCGGAAATCAAAAACGAAGCCAAATACAACTTCGTGTCCATCAATCCAAGCTTCACTTCAACCATCAACAACAACACGGTCTACACCATCGTCTGTATTGACTATCTCGCCTACCACATGAATACGGAGCACGAATATAACTACTTCCCATCCTTCCAATATGTGGCGGATCTCAAAGACAGCAATAATGAGATATACGGCTACAGAGATATAACCGCTGCTTATTTGAAAAATAAAGGTACTTTAGCTGCCGACGATTATTCTTCGAGCTTAGACAAATTCAACAACAAGAGCTTATAAAGAAATAACGCGTCCTTCCGGGCGCGTTTTTCTTATTCTTTCATCAAATTCTTGTAGGTGTTGAGATTGACTATCTCGCTGACTTTCTCGTCAGTTAAGAAGTCTCTCATAACGATGTTGGTTAGCTTTAATCTGCGAGAATCGTCTTTGATGTTATTGATATAGTTGGACATATTCTTATCGTGGGTCTTTTCCCTGCTATAAGGACCAAAGATAAGCTTGCCATCGGTTAATTGACCTTGAAGGACGAATAAGCCTTTAAATCCCTCGTTGGTCATCTTCTTTTCGATGCGGTTATAGTTTTCAGGAAGGACGTTTTTGATTAGGTATTCGGATGATTTCTTGTAATCGTCATCGTAATAACTATCTAAAACCATTCCGGTCTTGGTACATTCGTCGTTGTTACGACCGAAGATATAATCCCTGTCGTAAGTTTCTTCTTTGCCATCCCCAAACAAGGCCAACATCTTGCCTCTGGATTCTCCTAAGGTAAGGGAATCAACGAATTCCAAATCGGAATATGGGGAATCGTTCTTAATTAACAAGGACTCATTCTGATCGAGCAAGGAACAAACATATTCTTCCGCCCCGTTATCAAAATGTTGGAAATCCAAGATTAAAGTTTCGGTCGAATTGATGGTGATGAAGTCCGTTAAGGTCTTCCAAATATTGTCGAACTTCTCCCCATTGAAGAAGCTATGATAAATCACATATTCGCTTTTCTTGGTTTTACGAACACGTAAGTCAAAGTATCTAACTCCGGCCTGGAGTTGATTCTCAATATCTTTGTGCTGAGTTTCACCTAAGAATAGCATTCCATCCGTTCCGGCATCATGGGCACCAGGAATGGCAATTTCGTTTAGCTTGGCATTGTCTTTGACCAAGCTCATCCAATTGGTGTTGGTATAGGTTTCTTCGTTTGGGAGATGGCAGGTGTTAAAAGCGGCATCAAGCCCAAAGAACACGACGATGGCCCCAACTAAGCCACCGACGACGACTAATGGTATAAATCTTTTCTTCATGCGATAAGTATACGCCTATCTAGGGATAAAAGAAAAAAGCCCAAGCTTTTTCGCTCGGGCTTAAGCTCTTAATGAGAATTATTCAGCAGTGTAGTCGTTGAGGTTGACCTGGTTGATCTTGCCGTTGTACTTGTTGCTGAGGGCGCTCTTGAAGCCGATGCTGTTCTCACCAACAGTGGCTTTGACTTGGGCGCTAACGCCGGAGATCAAGTTGTCTTTCCATTCGACTCTGGAGTTGGCAGAGAGGGTATAGAGGCTAGCAATGCTGGCATTAACGGACATAGAGACGCCGAAGGAAGAGGAAGAGTTGGAGAAGTATTTGATGGCATAGTCGGCACCAACGGTGACGTTGATATCGGCCTGAGAGAAGACTCCGCTCATGGAACCGGACAAATCTTTGCCTTCTTTAATCTTGTTCAAGACTGCGTCTTCATCAATGCTTGGGGCGCCAAGCTGTTCGTATAAAGCGCTGGCGGCATCTTCAATAGTGGACTTGAAGGAAGTAGTATCGGTAGAGATAGAAACATAGGTCTTTTCGCCATTGTTGTTGCGGGCCATGACCAAGGCATTGTCTTTGACCAAATAGTAGGTGCCGACATTCTTCTTGGTGGTTTCGCTATCCTGGACCGTGGTGCCGGTGGCTTCGTAAGCAACGTAATAGTTGTCGAGGTCAATAGACAAGGTGGACTTGAAAGAGGCTTTGTTACCATTGTATTCGGTAGAGAGTTCAACGGTGCTCTTTAAGGTCTTGTAAGAGGTGGTTTCTTTAGCAGCGACGATGTTAGCGGCTTTCTGCTGGGCTTGGGCCTGGCTGATTTCCTTATCGCAAGAGGCTAAGAGGAACATTGGGACTAAGCCAAGGACTAATAATTTCTTGTTTTTCATTTTTAAATATCTCCTTTGGGAATTATTTTCCGCCACGGATTATATCACTTTGTAGATATAAAAGGGCAAATATTATAAACTATTTGCGTTTTTAGGAGGCAAACTCATGTTACTCACTGACGAAAGCACCCAAAGCTTCATTGATTCCATCGATTTGAATAACCCTCTCCACATCGCGATGTTGGTGATTGCGGGCATCATCGTTTTGGTTTCCATCTGGGCTGCAGGCGTTTCTATTTATTTGGCTATCAAATATATCAAATTCAACCGTAAGCAAAATTCCTGCGGAATGACCGGCAAAGACATTGCTAGAAAAATCTTGGACGACAATGATTTAAAAAACATCGGCGTCAGCAAGAACGGTTCCATCTTATTCGGCAATTCCTATTCCCATTACTTCCATAAAGTAAGACTTCGCCGCTTGACCTGGAAGAAATCCTCGGTTTCTTCGATGGCGATGGCTGCTCAGAAATCTTCCTTGGCCGTCATGGATAAGGAAAAAGATCCGGCCATGCGCACCCGCATCATCTTGACCCCGCTTTATTACTTCGGCCCATTGGCCTTCGTTCCGATGATTATCATCGGTGTCCTTCTCGACTACTTCGTCTTCACCAACACCTCTGGCTTATGCACCATCATCTGCACCGCCGTTGGTTTCCTCTTCTATCTCATCGGCTTTGTCCTTCAAATCCTTCAGTTAAAAACCGAAAAGAAAGCCCAGTTGAAAGCTTATGAAATCGTAAAGAAAGAAGGATTAGCCAACGATGAAGAAATCGGAATGATGAAAGACTTATTCCATCTCTATAACATCGAATACGTCAACAACCTCATTCTTGCCTTGCTCGAAATCATCTGGAGAATCTTGGCTCTCGTCAATAACTTCTCGGGTTCCCGTTCTTCTAGCTCCAGCAGCAACTAAGAAAGAGAAAAACAAAGCCGCCCAATCGGACGGCTTTTTCTTTATTTGTTCTTATCTTCGTTAAGCACCGTTTCCATAAAGTTCTCGGTGTTGTCGTAATGGAAGTAGGCGGCGGTGTCCTTAAACATCTTCTCCATCGAATCCATCGCCAAGTCGAAGTCGAATCTCTTGGCATATCCCAAGTACTTCTTGGAGTTAGCGGCTTTCTCTTTCGGATGTTCGATCCAATAATCAATCTTCTTGGCCAAATCCTTTGGATTCTTGTGTTTGAACAAATTCATTGGTTCAAGGGCGAAGTATCTAATCGCGGCTTGTTTGGAATCGCTTAAGACTGGGGTTAAGCCACAGGCGATGGCCTCCAAGGCAGAGATGGCTTCCAAGTCGATGACGGAGCTATGAACATAAAGATCGGAGTAGTTGATGATTTTGATCATGTCTTCGTGGCTATGGAATCCGATATCGACAGGGTTCTTAAGCTTTTCGCACCACTTCCTGACCTTTTTCTCTAATGGTCCGGTTCCACACAATATCAACTGAATTTTATCAGCGTATTTGGATTTTCTGATACCTTCGATAAGGGTCTTGTGGTCTTTCTCTGGTCCCAAACGAGCGGAATAAAGGATCACAATCTTATCTTTGTATTGTTCTGGTTTCTCGACTTTTTGTTTGTGGAAGTCGCTGCGGACTCCATTAGAAATTACATAACCATTGGTTCTAATGCCGATTCTTCCTTCGAAGTCATCGCGTAAGAACTGGGTTGGATAATGAATCGCATCCACTTTGGAGAACAATCTCTTATATAAGACCTTATAAGTCGTTACGTTCGCGAACTCGGAGTTCTGCAATTTAACGTGAGAGGTGATGTTCTCGGCTTGGGAATGAAGCGAAGCAGTGCAAGGAATACCCATCTCGTGGGCAATATCCACCGCCATCGCGGAAGCTTCGCCGCAAAAGTTGAAATGGACGATATCGGAGCCTTTGATGGCCTCTCTCAATATCTCTGGATCAGCTTTGGCCAAACAAACTCCGTTATTGGAAACGTAGTTATTGAATGGGCCAAAATTGATAGAAGGTAAAACATAATATCCAGGAACGCCTTTTTTATCTTCATCGGGGCAAACAATACGGACGGTATGTCCTTTTTGCTGCATGGCCCTGATGACGTTCATGGTAGCGATGGTGGTGCCGTTGTTCTCTTTGCCCAAGACATCGCAGACGAAGGTGATAACCATAAATAGCCTCCAAGCAAGTAGAACAATTCTAACCACATAATATACGAATTAAAGAAAAGAAAGAAAAAGACCGCCCCATATGAGACGGTCTGAATCATTAATTGACTAAGCTTTAGTCGCGGTTTCCTGGTTCTGGTAAGAGAGCCATGAAACGGGCATTCTTGATGGCCTTAGCAACTTGGCGCTGATACTTGGCGGAAGTTCCAGTGGAGCTGCGGGAAGCAATCTTTCCATCTGGGTTGATGAACTTCTGAAGAAGTTCGACATCCTTGTAATCAACGTATTTGATATGGTTCTTTTTGAAGTAGCAGACCTTTTTTCTTGGTCTCATTTTCTTATAACCCATTGTTAACAATTCCTTTCTAGATAGTTTTGTTAGAACGGCAAGTCGTCCTCGATCACGTCAATCGAATCAGAATCGTTGTTGCTGGCATCAGGAATTGGTCCTGGAGCAGCGGCATCCGCGACGAATCCGTCGGCTGCGGCAGCAGACTTCGGTTCGAGGAATTCAACGCCGTCGGCATTGATTTCCGTAACGGTAACCTGAACGTTATCCCTGTTGACGTACTTTCTCTGGGTCAAGCGGCCATAGACGGCGACCAAGGAACCCTTGCGGGTGAACTTAGCGACGTTGTCGGCCGTATTTCTGAAGCAGGAGCAGTTCAGGAAAACGGTGTTCTTTTCGCCGTTCTGGGAGCGATAGGAATCATCGCTGGCGATCGTGAAGGAAGCGACCGACACGCCAGATGGCGTCTTTCTTAATTCCGGGTCTCTAGTGAGACGACCGATGATGACAATTCGATTTAACATAGATTTCAACCTCCGTGAATATGCGTGGTTTTAGTCTTGATCAATAGTAATCAAATGACGGATGACGTTGTTGTCCAACTTGGCTAAACGATCGAATTCGACTAAGCAAGCTTCGTCGGCAGAAACTTTGAGAATGACATAGTAGCCTTTCTTTTGTTTCTTGATCGCATACGCCAAATCACGAACGCCCCATTCTTTGGTTTCGGTGACTTTTCCGCCCTGGGCTTCAATGATACCCTGGAGCTTGGTCTCCTCATCCTTGACAGCGGCCTCGGCGAGGTCAGCTTTGAGGATGTACATGATTTCGTATTTGTTCATTTGTTGCACCTCCTAATTTCGGGCTCTGGATTGCATCTATTCGTGCAACCATAAGAGTGTGTAAATGGCCTTAATCCTTCGTTAAGGCGCTAATAATTCTATTATTAAGGACCCGAACTCGCAACTTGATTTTCAAATACTTGCTAAAACCTTGAGGCTTATGCCTCTACTTTCTTATAGTCGTAACAAAGAAAAATTGACCAAGAAATTAAAAAGCCCCAAGTTTCCTCGGGGCTAATTAAGCGATTACCTATTCTTTTTCGTCCGTTTTAGTGCTTTCGGCATCGATTACTTTTTCTTCGTTAAGGGCTTTAGCAGGAGCTTCAGCGGACTCTTTCTTCTTTTCTTCCTCTTCAGCTAGAGCCGCTTCAACTAATTCCGGAAGCGGATGCTTATAGTGGTAGAAGGCTTCGAAGAAATAAACCAAAGCCAAATAGCAGAGATCCCCACCGATGAAATAAGCAAACAACGGGGAAGTGACATCGGAATGAACCATTCCTTTGACGAAAGCATAGATATCGAAAGAGATAACGGTTAAGGCAGCAGGAAGAACGAGAATCTTATCGATCAATGGTTTTCTCGCTCTGCGTTTAGGAGAGGCAAGGGTCCAAATGAAATCGGCAATGAGCCAAGCGCCTCCAACCAAGGTAACGTAAGAGAACGCAATTCTCTTCCAATCCTTGATGGAAATAACGCCGACGAGGATCAAAATGCCAATGACAGCAAAGACCACCGCGAACAATAAAAGTTCTCCAGAGTAGATGAGCTTGACCTTTTTAAGGCCGTCCATTTTCTTCTTTTCTTCCATAAAATCTCCTTAATCGAGGTCTTTCTTCGAACCGGTGTAGAGGTTGTAGTAGACGCCTTTCTTTTCGAGCAAGGACTCGTGGTTGCCACGCTCGATGATGCGTCCATTTTCGAGAACCATAATAACATCTGCATTCTGAATGGTCGACAAACGGTGAGCAATAACGAAGATCGTTCTGCCTTTCATGATGGCGTCCATACCGTCCTGAACGAGTTTCTCGGTACGGCTATCGATAGAGGAGGTGGCCTCATCGAGAATCAAAACAGGAGGATTGGCAACAGCCGCACGGGCGATAGCCAACAACTGACGTTGTCCTTGAGACAAGGAAGCACCGCCAGCGGTCAACATGGTGTCATAACCATTCGGCAACAAACGGATGAAGCTATCGGCGTTGGCTAACTTAGCCGCGGCTTCAACCTCTTCGTCAGTGGCGTGCAAATTGCCAAATCTGATATTCTCTCTGACCGTTCCAGTAAAGAGCTTGGTATCTTGCAATACCATGCCCAAAGAACGACGGAGGTCGGCTTTTTTGATCTTGGTGATGTTGATTCCGTCATAACGGATCTTGCCGCTCTGAATATCGTAGAAACGAGTCAACAAGTTCGTAATGGTGGTCTTACCAGCGCCAGTCGCGCCAACAAAGGCAACCTTCTGACCTGGCTTGGCATACAAGTTGATGTCATGTAAGACAATCTTTTCAGGAACGTAACCGAAGTTAACACCCTCCATTTGGATGTCGCCTTCAAGCCATTTATATTCGGTTCCGGAACCATCGGTGTGGGTATGCTTCCAAGCCCATTTGCCAGTGAATTCTTTGCACTCGACAGGATTTCCTTTTTCGTCGGCTTTGGCGTTGACCAATTCGACATAGCCATTATCTTCTTCTGGCTTTTCATCCATCATATCGAAGATACGAGAGGCACCAGCCAAGGCAAGGGCAACCGTGTTCAACTGCTGACCAATCTGGCC
>CAYPED010000005.1:0-12988 GCA_964409745.1 uncultured Staphylococcaceae bacterium
AGTTCGGTGGCTTGCATCAAATCATCAACGGAATGATCAATGGCTCGGCGACCAATGCTTATGATGAAGTGTACGCTGCCATCAATGATTTGCAGAAAGCCAAGACTTCCAAGACCGTCATCGATTCTATCGCTGGCTCCTTGAAGGATTTAATCAACGGTGATGATTCTTCTACCTCCACAAAGAAAACTTCTGGCGGTGGTTTAGCTGCTTTAGGCGGCGCTTTAACTGATGCCATCAACGCCGTTAAGAACTCCGACGGACTTCAGAATGTCACCGATGGCAATTACGAAGACATCATGGGTGCCATCACCACCTTCAAAGGTTCGACCGACAATGTCATCGTTACTCTCGATTTGAGCGTCTTCGGCATGAAAGGAACCGTCACCTTGGATTTGATTGGCGATAGTTCCAACACCTCCGTTGGATATGTCAAATTCGACAACGTCACCGTTGAACCATTCTCCATCTCGGGTGAAATCGATGTCATCCCATATGAAAGAACTCCGATGACCGATGAAGAAAAGGCTCAATATAAAGAACTTAGACACCTTGAATCCTTATCTGATCAGTTCGTGAAGATTTCCGATACCAAACAAATCAAATTAGGCGTGGAAGGATATGTTTTAACCAGAGACACCACTTCCGTTATCACCCAGACCACCATTGGCAATAAGACATCGGTTCCTAACTATCAGGGCTTCTCTTTCTCTGGCGATGTCGGCATCAACAAGAACACCAATCAAAGCACCGGCGCCATCACCGTCGTCGATAGAAAAGAAACCTATGTCAACGATCATAACGTCAAGTTCGACATCACCGGCAAAGAACCGACTGATGAGAACGGAGATGCCACCCAAAGTGATGCGGAAGTCTATTCTTCCGACAACCCAAGCACCCAGTGGATGTTATTTGAATACAATTCTCAGAATACCGGTTCTTACCCATCTTCCGAGAACAGAACCTCTCCAGAAAGCTCCAGCGGATTGAAGGCTAGATTCGCCATGCATTCCGTCACTGGCTTCATCGATGTCTTTAAGACCTTGTTCTCTTCCAATGACCCACGTATTGAACGTATCATCAGCCTTATCACTGACTTATTCATCAACTCGGTTATCGGCGACATGATCACCGGTCAATACTACAAAGTCTTAGGCTCCGACTTAATCACTTGCATCACCTTAGGCGATAGACAGGATGTTTTCGAATTGCCATCAACCTTAATCGGTGGCGAATCCGACATGAAAATCACTGTCAATTACAAGAACGATGTGACCAGAGAAGACGGTCGTGTCGTTGGCGGCGAGATTGAATCCTTGGAAATCGAAATGGCTATTGGCGTTTCCGATATCTACTTCAAGATTGATGTCTTGGATTACACCATGCAGGAAATGAACTGGCCGAATATTACCGATATCAGCGCCTTTACCAACTATTCCTCATTGAAGACATTCGCTGAATATGCCGTCAATATGTTCTTGGCGGGCGATAAGGTTACTACCTCCAGCGGCAAGTCTGTCATTAGATCCGCTTATAAGATTGAAGGCAGCGCTAAAGCCGACTTGCCGGTCTTAAGCGACATCAATATCAACTTCACGGTCTTTGTTAGAGTCGAAGGAGCGGACATTCGTATAGCGGCTTACATCAATTTCCCTATCAACTGGGCTATGAACTCTGGTGTTACCTTTAAGGGCGGTACCCGTTACGTCAATCTTCTTTACCATACTTCCGGCAATGACGACGGATTGTTCTTAATCGATCGTTGGGATGACTATGGCGATAAGAACAAATCCGAAACTACCGAGGATAAGCACTTCCAGATTAAGTTAGATAACGAAGGTTTCAAAGCCAATACGATGGATTACATCACAAAGGATATCTTCGGTTTGAACGACACCGTTCTCAACCTTATCGAAAAGAGCTCCAGCTCCAGCTCCAGTCAGGCTTTGCACGGCGAAGATCTTATCACTGGTTTCTCCTTTAATAATGATTTGAACAATCCTTCTTGGGATTTGGATTTGCATACTGAGGCCTTATTGCACAGCTCCACCATTGGTGATATCAAATTGACCCTAGGCGGCACCTACGCCAACGGCAAGAAGCTCTTTAACAGCGCCAAGACCAGAGAGGCTATCAAAATCGCTAGCGTTATCTCCGTTACATTCGAAGCTAAGATTACCAACTTCTCGCCTGATTACACTTATTGCTGGGACGACTCGATTGAGGTTCCTTATAACATCAATCACACTACCAAGAAGATAATCATCACTTATAACTATTATCAAACCCAGTTCCATTCGATCAGCAACAATTCCTTCTTCCAAGACAACTTCTTAACGGTCAATTCGGATGGCTCGGTTACCCTTGCTTCCAGCTATTCTGCTTTGCCATTAAACCCAACCCCAAACAACCACTTATAAAAATTTCTTGTTTTAAAAGTGCTTTCGTTCGCTTAGGATAAAAACACTTATGGAAACCTTATCAGAAATAGTAGGTAAGAATTTGGTCACCCTTCGTAAAGCAAAAGGCATGACCCAAATGCAACTTGCCGAAGAAATTCATTACTCCGACAAATCAATTTCCAAATGGGAAAACGGCTACGCTTTGCCAACCGTCGATATCCTTTTGGATTTAGCTCAATATTATGGCGTCACCGTCGATTATCTTTGCACCGCTCAAAGCGAGGAAGACATCGCTGCCGTCATCAACGATGAAGCAAATAAGAATAAGAGAAACGCTTTAAGAAGAAATAAAATTCTTCTTATGTCCATTTTTGCCTTAACCGTTCTCTTAGCGGCAGGCTTCATTCTTATCTCCGACTTCATCAACAGCGTCTATGGCGAACGCCACTACTGGTTGGTGATGATTTGGGCTTTGCCGGTCATCTTCACCGCTGAAGCCATCATGTCGAAGTTCTTCTTCAACAACAAGTGGTTGACCTTCTCGTTTGCTTCCGCGGCCATGTGGACCTTGATTATCGCCTTCTTGCTCCATTATCAGATTTGGCTCGAATTGAATGTCTGGTACGTCATCTTAGCGGGCGTTCCTCTTCAGGCCATCTTCTTATTGGTAGCCCTTTGGAAGAGAGTTAAGCCTAAGAAACCGACAAACAAGAAATAAAAAAACAGAGGCCATCACGGTCTCTGTTTTCTTTTTGCGTTTGACTATTTCTTCAAGTTGTAGAAAGCCTTGATGCCTGGATATTCGGCATCATTTAAGTTATCCACTAATCTCTAAATTATCCGATAAAAGTTCTTATTTCATATCGTTCGTCAAAAAAGTAAACAAAATATGTTGACTCTTGTTTTCCGTGGTCTATAATATATTTGTTCAGCAAAAAGCCGAACATCGGAGGACACTATGAGATTTGGAGAGTTTTTGAACGAGAAAAGGGTCGGGAAGAGGATCACCGTGAGGAGCTTCGCCGCCATGGTCGGCATCTCGCCGTCCTTCCTCTGCGACCTGGAGAGCGGCACCAGGGCCTTCCCGGCCAGGAGCAAGAAGTCGCCGGACCTCCTCGAGAAGATGGTCTCGGCCCTTTCCCTGGACGACGCAGAGGCCAAGGAATTCAAGGACCTGGCCGAGGAATCGATGCTTTCCGGTAACAGGGTGCCCGCCGAGATCAGCGAGTACCTCCAGAAGGTCCCGGAGGCCCAGCAGGCCCTGAGGCTGGCCAAGGAGAAATCGGTCTCCAAGGAAGAATGGGAAGAGTTCGTGAGGATGCTCAAGGAAAGGAAATGACGTGGCCGAGCTGAGGAACGCGAGGAAAACCGAACGCGGGACGATCCGGGTCTCCAACGCGGATCTGGAGGATTTCGCCCGCCAGCAGCTGAGGGAATACGACCCCCGTCATTTCGACGGGCCGCACCCTCTGGACATAGACGATTTCGTCGAGTTCCACCTCGGCAGGACGGTCCGTTATTACAGATTGTCCCACGGCGATGAGGAAGGGCGCACTTTGGGCACCACGGCCGTGACCGACGGGATCCTGCCGATCATCGACGACGAGGGCTTTCCGGACGTCAAAGCCGTCAGAAAGGGCGACATAGCCATCGATGAGGCGGCGTGCGGCTCGGAGGAGAGGAGGAGATTCACCCTCGCCCACGAGGCCTGGCATTCGCAGTTCGATGTAGGAGCCAACCTTGCCCAGGTCGGCGATTTCGGGTCGCTCTCCGACACGTTCCTCTCGATCGAAGGGAAGACCGTGAAGGTCAGGAAGCGGACGCAGAGGGATTGGTCCGAATACCATGCGGACGTCTATGCGTCGTATCTGCTGATGCCGAGGGAATTCGTCTGCGAATTGTTCGATAGATACCATCGCACGCTGATCGGGTCGGGCCGGGAGATAGACGAGTCCGATCCGGAGCTGACCTGGAATTTCGCCAGACGCATCGCCGAGGACCTTGGCGTCTCGACGACCGCCGCAATCTACAGGCTGAGAAGGCTCAATCTGATCACCAAAGAGGTGCTCCTCTCCGTCGGATTGGGCAAAAAGGAAGGAGGCGCGAAATGATCTAAATGGGAAGAAACGCTAAAAAAATCACAACCATTGCGCTGGCTGTGATTGGAGATATGCTGAAGCACATCTGAGCATGTATATAGTAGCATATCTCAAATTTTTCACATTAAAAATTTTGAGGTACTTTAAATGAATAATGATAACGGGCCGAGAATATCCGATCGTGATGTTTTCTTGGCTAAAAAACTAAGAAATGCAAATTTTGACACTGGTTTTTATCAAATACCAGAAATTAAAAATTTTGATATTAGTGAACCCGAACGATTGGTTTTATGGTCTAAGAGGAAAAAATGCCATGATAAATCAACGAGTGGTCTTGTATTTTACGAATATGATTGTAACTTTGATGGCAAAAATGGTATTTATAACATTTTGAAATACGGAACTGAAACGGAAGTTTCTAAATTAATTGAAGAAATTAAAGGCTTTGCCTTTGTCGTTTGTCCAGATTATTCAGTATATGGAAATTTCCCTAACTATAAACAAATTGATGCTATCGCTAGAAGCAGAGAGGTCGGCTACATTCTTTCTACCTATGGTTTAAAGGTGGTGGTCAATTATCGGGCTACATACGAATGGACTTATGAACTGGCACTTTCTGGTATTTGTCTTAATTCTATTGTTTCGATTGGAACACTAGGGGCTTTAAAAGACAAAGAATCTAGAGGCCTTTTGAAAAATAGTATTGATGCGTTAGTTAACAATATTCACCCACGAATGATTTTGGTATATGGCAATGCACCAACGGATGTATTCGCTAGTGTCATTGAAAACAATATTAGGATTGTTCAATTTGATTCTGAAATAAGTTTAGCTTTTGGAGGATTAAGATGATATGGGGATGAAATCCAAATCAAATCATTTTCCAAAAGGCACAGGAGGCGGTGGCCCATCCAAGAGACTTGGAACCATTGATTTGCAATTGTTCGCTAAGATGCCAAAAAATCGAGCACAAATAATGCATATCATGGCAAATAGACCAGGGCATTTGGCCGATACTCCAGCCAATCGTAAAATATTAGAGACATTATCTGAAGACAAACATTCTTTTATCATGACTAAAAATGGTAATAACATATATTCACGAATTGTTCGTGGGAAAGAATATTGGGTATATGAGAGAAATGGCGTCATACAAAATGGCGGAGTAAATATTGGAAAGTTCAGATTCCACAAAAACAAGGAGAAATAAAATGACTAAAAATGTCAATGAAGTTTATTTAGCAATATACAATCTGCTGGATGAAATATATCAAAATACAAAACAAGAGGATTTACTTCGTTATCTTTCGGACGCCGATCCCACAGTTTGCAATGATGGTGAAAGTCTTGATCCTTCTGTTTTTTCTGACTTCAAATCTATTTTTGAGCGCTGTATTAATGGCAATATGAGTGATTATGACTTTCTTGCCTACTATCTCGCCAATTTAGACCCCTACTATGGCGATATAAAAAAATATTTCGACGCAATCCCTAAAGAAGATTGTATTAAAAAGATATCGTCTTTGCTGACGAATAAATAAAAAAGAGGCGGCTTTGTTGCCGCCTCTTTTTATGTATTATCCTACTTCTTCAAGTTGTAGAAAGCCTTGATGCCTGGATATTCGGCATCATCTTCGAGTTCTTCTTCAATGCGGAGCAACTGATTGTATTTGGCAATACGATCGGTGCGGGACATGGAACCAGTCTTGATTTGGCCAGCGTTCAAGGCAACGACCAAGTCAGCGATGGTGGTGTCTTCGGTCTCACCAGAACGGTGGGAGACAACGCAGGTGTAACCAGCGCGCATGGCAAGCTGGCAGGTATCCAAGGTTTCAGTCAAGGTGCCAATCTGGTTGAGCTTGATGAGGACGGAGTTGGCAATGCCCTTTTCGATGCCTTTTTCGACATAGACTTTGTTGGTGACAAAGAGGTCATCACCGACAAGTTGAACCTTCTTTCCGACTCTTTCGGTAAGGAGTTTCCAACCATCCCAGTCATTCTCGGATAAAGCATCTTCGATGGTGATAAGAGGATACTTTTCAACGAAGGAAGCGATGAGGTCGACCATCTGTTCGGAGGTCAATTCGCCACCATGGGAACGCTTGAGTTCGTATTTCTTGGTGTCTGGGTTATAGAATTCGGAAGAGGCAAGGTCCATGCCGAGCATGATGTCTTTGCCTGGCTTGTAGCCAGCAAGTTTGATAGCTTCGACTAAGACTTCGAGAGGTTCTTCGTTGCTCTTTAATCCGTTAGGAGCAAAGCCGCCTTCATCACCGACGGCGGTGATATCGCCGCGCTTCTTAAGGATGGTGCGTAAGGCCGCGAAGGTTTCAGCGCCCATACGGATGGCTTCGTGGAAGGACTTGGCACCGACTGGCATGATCATATATTCCTGGAAGTCGACGCAAGAATCAGCGTGTTTGCCGCCATTGATGACGTTCATCATTGGGACTGGAAGCTGTTTGGCATTTGGGCCACCTAAATAACGATAAAGTGGCAATCCAACGTAGTTAGCAGCGGCCTTAGCAACGGCTAAGGAAACGCCTAACATGGCATTGGCGCCCAACTTGGATTTGAATGGGGTGCCATCGAGTTTCAACATGGCTTTATCAACGCCGGTCTGATCTAAGACGGAATATTCGCCTTCGAGAACTGGAGCGATGATTTCGTTGACGTTCTTAACAGCGGTTAAGACGCCTTTTCCGCCAAAGCGGGATTTGTCGCCGTCACGGAGTTCTAAGGCTTCGCGTTCGCCGGTGGAGGCACCAGATGGGACGGCAGCGCGTCCAAAGGCACCGGATTCGGTAATGACTTCGACTTCAACAGTAGGATTTCCGCGAGAGTCAATGATTTCACGGGCATGAATATGTTCAATTACTGGCATGCAATTATTTCTCCTTTGCACATAAACATGCTTACTAAGTAAGCACCTAGATTATAGGTATAGAACCTATTTGAAACAATATCGCTTTGCTTGTAACCGCTTGCGAGTGCATAATCTTTTTATGCTCAAAGATTGGAAAGAATTGTTCGAAAAAGTGTCGGAAACCGATTATTCGAAATCATTGAATGCTTTTTTGAACGAAGAATATCAAACCAAAACAATTTATCCTCCAAGGGATATGATGTTCCAGGCTTTCAAATTGACCTCACCCAAAAATCTTAAAGTGGTCATCATCGGACAAGATCCGTATCACAACCCAGGTGAGGCAATGGGGCTATCTTTCTCCGTTCCAAGAGGTATGCCTATTCCACCATCTTTGAAGAATATCTATAAAGAAATAGAAGACGACCAAAAGATAAAGATGAACTTCCGAAATGGCGATTTGACCCCATGGGCCGAGCAAGGGTGTTTGATGTTAAATGCCTACCTTTCGGTGGAAGCCGGGAAGCCTCTTTCCCATGCGAGAAACGAATATTCTTTGTTTATGGCTGATGTCCTTAATTACATTGACACCTTAAACCAACCAATTGTCTTTATGTTGTGGGGAGGCTTTGCCAAGAGGCTCAAAGGCTATGTGAAAAACCCAAAGCATATCGTTTTAGAAGCTAATCACCCATCGCCTTTGGCGGCCAATCGCGGCGGTTGGTTCGGAAATAAATTGTTTACTAAGTGTAACGATTTCCTTATTGAAAACGGTTCCGAGCCAATTGATTGGCATATCGAATAGACTTACAATAATTTTACCGGAGCTCATCAGAATGGGCTGAGAGGAGTTGTGCACCAACTCGACGGAACCTGATCCAGGTAATGCTGGCGGAGGAATCAATTTTTCGATTAATTCCTCCTCCGTCCTCGGAGGATTTTTATGGAAAAGGAAGAAAAAGGAATCCAGTGGGTAAAGAATAACCTCTGGTGGATTGCCGCGGTTTGCGGAGCGCTCATCTTTTTAGGATGGGCAATGCCATTGTTCTCAACTAAGCCAATAACAGTAACAACATCGCTTAGTAGCGAGTATTACGAATTAAGCAAAGGCTCAAGAGAATCAATTTATGTCGGAAGTGTCCTATTTGGCGCTAACGGCAGCGAATGTTTATGGGTGTTCATAGTTATTTACGCCCTTGTTTTAGTGGGAATTGTTTTTTCCTTCTTAGGCAAAGTTAATAAGAAGTTCTATGAAGCGGGCTTAGTCACTTATTTGATGTCCGCCATCTTGTTATTAACCGCAAATGTCTTCTACGACTACGCAAAATGTTTGTCGGTTATCGGCAGTTCCTTTATGGACTATTTGGATGATTGGAGATCTTTGGCCGGCACACGTGTCTCGGCTGGAATTATTTGGGGTATCGTTTTTGCTTTTATTGGTTTCTTGGCTAATTTATCCGCATCTTATGAAGAAAGAAAATTTTCTCTCCGTGATTTGATGGAGATAGCCATCCTTTCGGCTTTAGGCATAGTTATTGATGTCATCCAACACTTCATCCCATCGCTCGGCGTTACTGGTGGTTCGATTGGCATTGCCACTTTGCCATTGTTATATGTTGCTTTAAGGCATGGACCATTGGCTGGTTTCATCAGCGGCGGCATCGTCTATGGTTTGAT
This sequence comes from uncultured Staphylococcaceae bacterium, assembly GCA_964409745.1. Lineage (GTDB taxonomy): Bacteria > Bacillota_I > Bacilli_A > RFN20 > CAG-826 > UBA4951. The sequence goes on from CAYPED010000005.1 coordinate 9,045, forward strand.
TACTTGCATCACCGATGGATATGGTCTCTTCTTATATCCGCTTGACTATATGGTTGGCTTTGGATCGGTAGCCATTTTGGGTTTCTTCAAACCATTGATTTTTGGCGAAAAACAAGTCGGATATAACGTAAAAGGCGAAATATTCATCTTTGTCGGATGTTTATTGTCAGGCTTTGTTAGATTCGTTGGATCTTCGTTGTCCTCCATCGTTAACTATGGTTTGAATCTCGTTGGTGCGATGACTTATAACGTCATTTATGTTTTCGCTTCAGCTGGAATCAGTGCGGTTATCTTAATGGCTCTTTACGGACCGTTATTGAGACTCCAAAGGGCTTTTCCTCCTAAAGAAGGAAAATAATTAACGTAAATCACAAAAAACATGCTATAGTGGGCTAGCAATTTTTTAGGAGACATCCTATGGAAGAAGAAAAAGATTTGAAAGTAGTCGACGAAGAATCTGACTTCGCTGACGAAGTGAAACCGGAAGAACCAGCTCCCGAAGAAAAAAAGAAGGAAGAGGAAAAACCGGCCGAACGAAATGATTTAGGCGTCAACCTCTATAACGAAGATAACGAAGTCGATCCAAACTTCGCGAATGGTCAGTCTGCTTATGGACGCAAGAAAAAAGGACCAGTCGAAACCTTCGAATACGAAAATGATGATTTAAAGAACATCGAAGATGCTAGATTGGAATTTGCCAAAAAATACAAGAAGCGCAACATTATCAAATATGTTGTTACTGGCATTGTCTTAGTCGGCGTCATCCTTGGCTGGGTGTTGCCGAACTACTTGATGGACAAAGAAACCGCTGGCAACTGGCCAACCTACATCACCTTGATTGTCTTCGTCGTCATGTTGGTTTTCTTGGGCGTTTATTCCGCCATCTCCAAGAGAAAGAGCTCCAAAGAAGTTAACGAATATTTAGCCAAGTATTTCGAGAACTCCACCAAATATGTCTTAGATGGTATTGAAGTTCAAAACCTCAAAGGATCCATCAACGATAAGATTGAGCCTAAAGAATTAACCGACTCCGTCCTTTATAAAGACATCGTCAAAGTTGGTTCCAGAGGCAAAATTACCTTTGAATATAACAACGTTCCTGTCACCGTGGTCGATTGCTCTGCTTCCCGTCAGAACGGAAGAAACTATGCAACCTCCTTTGTTGGCAAGATGATCAAGGCCGCCAACTCTTGGGAACACGATCCAGTCATCGTTTACATCAAAGGCAATAAACGTGCTCTTCCACCAACCAACTTAGATGGATTTGAGGTCGTTTCCGACACGAAAACGATGGTTGTCTATGGTGAGAGCAAGAAGAAACTCTTGACCCAAAAGACCAAAGAAGCCATTTCCAAAATCAAAACCGATAAGGTCTTGGTTGACTGCGCCATCGCCATTCGCCCGGGCACCACTTATGTCATGATGGGTTATGAAGATAGCTTGATGGTCCCACCATTCGATTCTCCATTTAATCCAGCCCCGACCAACAAGTACAAAGAAGACTTAGCCATCATCTTGGAAGTCGTTGAAACCTTGTTCTAATCCTTAAGAAATCAAGCCTCCTCTCATAGGGGGCTTTTTCTTCTTTCTTTAAGAGAAGAAACATAAGGTCTATAATCAAGCCAAGGCCGCTAAAGTGGAGCGGCGCGACTTATTTATGGATGAAAAAATCAAAGACAGCCCCTTTTCCAAATGGGTAGTAGTACAAGCCTACAAACACGATGGACTCCTTCACCGCAAATGGAGCCCAGCTTATTTAGTTGAGGAAACCGAAGACTATTGGGCTTTGGCTTCCAGAGCCTCTTACGTTACTGAACGTGATGGCAGGAAGTGGATGACCAAGGAACACGCCATTTTCATTCTTTTCAAAAAGGAATGGATGAATGTCATCTGCATGATGAAAGAAGACAGTGGCATCTGCTACTACGTCAACATCGCTTCTCCAACTTTGTTGGATGACGGCTATCTCAAATACATCGATTACGATTTGGATGTCAAATTATTTCCAGACGGAGTCGTCAAGGAATTGGATATTCAGGAATTCGAAAGACATTGTGAGACCTATGGCTATTCGGCTGATTTGATGGCGGCCATCAAAATCTCAATGGACCATGTTTTGTCTTTGATGGAAAAGAGAGACTTCCCGTTCATGGACAATGAAGTCCGTCGCTTGTTCAGTAAGTTCTATCAAGAGACCAAGCCATTCATCGTTACGGAGAAAAAAGAAGATGCGCATTGAATTTCAAACCCATAACGAAGCCGAAACCAAGGCTTTGGGCGAATATGTCGCTCAGTTCTTAAAAAGAGGTGACATTCTCCTTTTAAGCGGTGATTTAGGAGCCGGCAAGACCACTTTCACCGGCGGAATCGGCAAAGGCTTAGGATTAACTGAAGATGTTATTTCTCCAACCTTCAATATCATGAAGTGCTACTTCAAAGCCAAAATTCCGATGTACCACATCGATGCTTATCGTTTGGAAGGCCAAAACCTTGAATTAGGTTTAGAAGAATACATCGAAGGCGATGGGGTTTGCCTCATCGAATGGCCTCAGTTCATTATGTCTCTTATCCCTGATGAGAGATTAGAAATCTCCATCTTTCATAAAGGCGATGATAACCGTGAATTTGTCTTTGAATCGAAAGATCCTAAATATGATGAACTTCTTAAGGCCTTAAAGGAGAAATATTCATGTTAAGTTTGCTTATTGATACTTCTAACGCCTATCTCTCCTGCGGGTTGGCTAAAGATCATGAATATCTTGCCGGCGTTCATTACGAAGCCTGGCAAAGACAATCCGAAATGTTGGTCGAAGAGATTGATAAGCTCTTCAAAAGCAACAACATTCAGCCAAAGGAATTGAATGAAGTCATCGTTTCCAAAGGCCCAGGCAGCTATACTGGCGTCCGTATTGGCTTAACGGTGGGCAAAATCGTTGCCACCTCATTAAATATCCCTCTCTACCTTGTTTCTTCCTTGGAAGGACTTAAGGAAAACGGCAAGAAATGCTTATGCGTTTCCAATGCCAGGAATAAGAGAAGTTACGTTGCTATCTACAAAGATAACGAATGCTTATTGGAAGATACCATTTGGACTAACGAAGAAGTGATGAACTATCTCAAAGAGAATCCTGATGTCGTCCTTCGTGGCGACCTCCGTTATTTAGGCAAAGAGGAAGAAGAGCCGAACACCTTATTGATTTTGAAGGATTTGGATGACGAAAAGCATCTTTGCAAAGAACCTTTGGGAGCTAAACCTGTTTACCTGAAAGACTAGTTATGACGATTAGAAGAATGGAAGAAAAGGATGTTGATGCGGTCACTTCTTTAGAAGCGGCTTGCTTTCACGATCCTTGGCCCAAGAATCAAATCGAATACGAAATAAAAGAGAATCCTTGCTCGGTGATATTGGTTGCCGAGGAAGATGGTCGGATAGTCGGTTACATCGACTTTATGATTACCTTCGATTCCGCGACCATCAACAGGGTTTGCGTCCTTCCTTCTTTTAGAAGAAAAGGCTTAGGCTTACAACTTCTCGAAGAGATGAAAAAGATTTGCAAAGAGCAAAAAGACGAAGTCTGCTGGATTACCTTGGAGGTCAGAGCCTCCAATGAAGCAGCCATCCGCTGCTACGAGAAAAACGGCTATGAACGCATCACCGTTAAACGCCATTATTACAGCGATGGCGAAGATGCGATCTATATGGTTAGGAGCATTGTCCTATGAAGAAAGTTAGAATCTTGGCAATTGAATCAAGCTGCGATGAGACGGCCGTAGCCATCACCGAAGATGGCAAGCTTTTAGCCAACGTCGTTGCCACTCAGATTGCGGTGCATGAAAAATACGGTGGCGTTATGCCAGAAATCGCTTCGAGATTGCATTGCGAGAATATTGGTGTTTGTCTCAAAGAAGCTTTGGAACAAGCTCATTTGACTTATGAAGATATG
>CAYPED010000006.1:0-9006 GCA_964409745.1 uncultured Staphylococcaceae bacterium
ACTTCTCCATCGGCGACTATTTCCGCAAGGAAGCCATTTCCTTCGCAGCCGAAATCCTCACCGACAAAGAAAAAGGCTTCGGACTTCCATTAGATAAGCTTTACGCCACTTACAATCCAAGCGACCTCGAATCCAAGAAATATTGGATTGAGAATGGCTTCTATGAAGACCATTTGGTCCCGCTTGAAGGCAACTATTGGCAAATCGGCGAAGGCCCATGTGGCCCAAACACCGAAGTTTTCTTCGATAGAGGCGAGAAATACGACCCAGAGCATATCGGCGACAAACTTTTAAGAGACGATATGGAAAACGATCGTTACATCGAAATCTGGGGCATCGTCTTCTCTCAATATGACGCGGTCAATGGCGTCCCAAGAGAGCAATATAAAGAACTCCCATCCAAGAATATCGATACTGGCGCCGGTTTGGAACGTATCGCCTGCGTCTTACAGGGTACCGACACCAACTTCGAAACCGACTTGTTCACTCCGATCATCGATGAGATGAAGAAAATCTGCGGTAAGCCATACGAAGGCGAGAACCTCATGTCCTATCGTGTCATCGCCGACCACGCCAGATGTTTGACCTTCGCCTTAGGCGATGGGGCCTCTTTCTCCAACGAAGGCCGTGGTTACGTCTTAAGACGTATCATCCGTCGCGCTATGCGCTATGGCAAGAAATTAGGCGTCCATGAGCCGTTCATGCATAAGCTCATCAAAGTCGTCACCGATAACTATCAAGACTTCTATCCAAACCTCAAGGACACCTTGGAATCCACTTCCAAAGCCGTCTTAGAGGAAGAGAACAAATTCATCCGCACCCTCGAATCCGGCGAATCCCTCTTAAGAGAGAGACTTAAGGACAAGAGAGACTTAACTGGTGAAGAAGCCTTCCGCTTGTATGACACTTATGGCTTCCCTCTCGATCTCACTTCCGAGATTGCCGCCGAAGCTGGACTCAAAGTCGATGTCGAAGGCTTCGAAAAGGCCATGGAAGAACAACGTGAAAGAGCCAGAATCGCCCGTGGCGAAATCGACTCCTTCAAAAAACAATCCAAAGACCTCATGGCTTTCGATAAGGAATCTGAATTTGTCTATGACAAAGACGTCACCGAAGCCAAAGTCTTGGGCTTATTCGTCGATGGCGAGGCCGTTTCTTCTTTCGATAAGGAAGGCGACGTCATCTTCTGCTCAACCCCATGCTACGCCGAGATGGGCGGTCAGGTTTCCGATAAAGGATATGTCAAAGGAGATAATTTCTCCGCCGATATCACTTACGTCGGCAAAGCCCCACGTGGCCAGCACCTCCATCACATCATCGTCAAAGAAGGCAAAATCTCTATTGGAGACAAAGTCACTGTCTCTATCGACATTGAAAAGCGCCGCTTAACCGAAAGAAACCACTCGGCCACCCATTTATTGCACGCCGCTTTGAATGAAGTCTTAGGCGATCATAGTCACCAGAAAGGTTCCTTCGTCAACGAAGACTACCTCCGTTTCGATTTCTCTTCGAATAGAAAACTCACCAACGAAGAACTCAAATCCTTAGAGAAGATCGTTAACGAGAAAATCTTTGAGAACATCGAAGAAAACACCGAGATTCTCCCAATTGAGAAGGCCAAGGAATTGGGAGCCGAAATGGAATTCTCCGAGAAATACGGAGACTTCGTCCGCGTCGTTGAATTCGGAGATTTCTCCAAGGAATTCTGTGGCGGAACCCATGTTAAGAACACCAGCGAAATCGGTCTCTTCGTCATCGAGAGCGAAGAAGCCATCGCCTCTGGCGTCAGACGTATCCAAGCTAGAACTTCGAAAGGCGCTCTTGAATATCTCAATTCCCGTCTTTCTGTCTTAGGAAAGGCCGAAGAAGCCTATGAAGGCAGCGATGTCGACCTCTTAGCCAAGATCGATAAAGAAAAGAATGAGCTCTCTTCCTTAAAGAACGAGAACAGAACCCTTAAGGACAAGCTTTCTTCCTTGGAAGCTAAGTCGGTTACCCTTGAAGAAATCAACGGAGTGAATTTCTTTGCTACCATCAAAGAAGGTGCTACCCGCGATAGCTTGCTTAGCTTAGGCGACACCTTGAAAGCCAACAAAGAGAATTATCTTCTCATCTTGCTTGGCGGCGAAGGCTCCGCTCGTCCGTTAGTCGTCCTTGCTGGCGGAAAGGGAAAGCAAATTTGCCCAGCCGGGGTTATAGTTAAAGAAGCAGCCGCCATTTTAGGCGGAGGCGGAGGCGGCAAGCCAGATATGGCTTCTGGCCAAGTCAAATCAAAGGACGGATTCGATAACTTCGTTAACGAAGTTAAATCTAGATTGTAAAGGAGACATTTATGGCAGAAATCCTAGATAACACCATCGTCATCGCCGATGATAACGGCGAGGAACAAACTTGGAAAATCCTCTTCTATTACGAAAATGAAGAAAGAGGAAGAACCTACTATTTCATCTACCAAGACGAAGATCCTGACAATCTCACCGTCGTCTGTTCCGAAGGCGGAGACGAGCTCTTAATCCCTTCCAAAGAGGAATTGGAAGAAGCCGCCGAGGTCTTGGAAACCTACGAAGAAGATCCAAAGATCAAAGAAATCAAATAAAGGTTCTTTCTAAAAAGAAAGCCTTTGTCTATAATTGCTACGAGCAAAAAGGAAAAATCTATGGCAGAAGATAAGATTATCATGACCCGCGAGGGCATGGAAAAACTCGAAAAAGAATACAGACACCTCTTGGACGTCGAACGTCCTGAAGTGGTTGAACAATTGGTCCAGGCCCGTTCTCAGGGTGACCTTTCCGAAAACGCCGACTACGACGCCGCTAGAAACCGTCAGGCCGAAATCGAACGTCGTATCGCCGAAATCGAACATATCAAGGATCACGCTGAAATCGTTGAAACCAAAGCCGGCGGCAAGAAGATCAACTTAGGTTACTTAGTTGACTACACCGACGAGCACGGAAACGATATGCAGGTCAGAATTGTCGGCACCATCGAAGCCGATCCATTCGCCGCCATCCCATCCGTCTCCGACCAGTCCGCCTTAGGCGCTGCCTTAATCGGCCACTCCGTTGGCGATAAGGTCATGGTCGAATGCGACGAACCATACGAGATCGAAATCAAGAAAGTCGCTCTCTGGAACAACTAAGTTTCAAATAATTAAGACCCCTTTGGGGTCTTTTTTATTTTCTCGGTAAAAATGCAGGCCTTCTATCTATCTCTAGGTAGGAGGTCTTTTTATATGGTAAAAGTAATCATCATCGCTTTGGTGGTCACCATCATCGGGATCGCATCCTTCGCGGCGGTAGAGAAATCCAGAACCGCTACCACGGATACGACCGGCAATAACACCACCTCGGCCGACGAGGATAAGATAATCGTTTCCATCTCTGGAGAAGTCGTGAAGAACTATCCAAACGGCGGAACCTATACCTTATCTTTGGAATCAAGTTTATTGGATTTGATCATCGCTGCCGGAGGAGTAACCACGAACGCCGACCCTAAGGCGTATAACTCGGACTTCATCTTAGAAAACAAGATGTCTTTCTATATCGCCCCGCTTTATGACAACACCAACACCTGCTCAACCGAGCCGATTCAGAAGGTGAATATCAACACGGACGATAAAGCAACCTTGATGGAAGTGGGTTCCATTGGCTCGACCATCGCCTCGGCCATCATCTCTTATCGAGAATCTAATGGTCCATTTGAACGCATCGAAGAATTGAAGAACGTCTCCGGCATCGGCAATGCGACATTCGAGAAAATCAAGAATTTCGTCCAAATCTTGGAATAGAATATTCCAAATCGGAATTGGGCTCTTAATATCCTACTTTTTTGTCGCGAAAGCCGTATCGGTCACTTATAAAAGCCTGGCTTTCTACCTCTATTTGTTAATCCTGCTTCTCGCCCTTTCTTATTCCTTTAGGCGAAAGAAGCATTGGGTTCTCCTTGGAATGGGGGTGGGTGTTCTTCTTGGTCTTTCTTTGCTGATCCATATTCGTCAGACCCCCTTGGGCGAATATCAAGGCATCATCATCGAAGCCAAAAAGAATTACTTCATCTTCCTTTCCAAGGGTCAAAGATATTATGTTTATCTTCAAGACCACGATTATTATTTTGGAGATTTAATAAAAATAAATGGCGAGGTAACAGACTTAACGAGTACCAAGTACGAAGGCTATTTCGACTTTGAGAAGTATCTTGCCGACAAAGGCGTAACCTCTCAATTAAAGATATATCAAATTTCGTCAATATTTAGGATTTATCCCCTTAGGAAGGTCGAAAAGGAATTCTTAAGTCATTTCGATAATGAAACGGCAAACTTGATAGACGCTCTTTTGTTTTCTTTCAAGGACTCGAAAGACAGTGTTCTCTCTTCCGTGACTTCCCTTGGCATCTATTCCCAACTCTCGAACGGTGGCCTTGTCCTTTATTCTTATCTAAGGCTTTTTGATCCCCTTTTCGAAAGGCACATCGATAATCCGAGAGTCGTTAATGTCATCAAAGTCATCCTAATTTTGCCTTTTTTGGTTTTAGGCCCGACCAAAATCGGCATTTGGAAGCTCCTTTTGGTCAATCTGAGCTACGCCTTCTTTCAAAAGAAAGAAATCCGTTATGAACATAGGTTGGTTGCCATCGCCTGCATTATCCTTATTTTTGACCGTTGGGCCATCCTCTCCTCCGGCTTCTTTTATGGCTTTGGCCTCTCGTTTCTTTTCATTTTATCGAGACGAATGCTCAATAAAGGAAGAAAGGAAACCGTCAAGAGATTCAGAAGAAGATGCTTGCTCGAAGCCTTTCTTTTACCAAGCTCGGTCTCCAACGGGGAAATCGCCATCCTGTCTCCACTACTGAGATTGGTGGTCACCCCATTGATTCTTCCGTTTATAATTCTTAGCTTCTTAAGTTTTATAAGTGCGCCTTTTACCCACTTCTTGCCGTGGTATTCGAACATTATTAGAAAAGTCTTGTCTTGGCTAGGCACGGCCGAAGTTTCTACCCCCTGGATTGGAAGTCATTCTGAGGCGGTGGTCGTTCTTCTTTATATAGTCCTGGTGGTCTGTCTTATTTTCTTTGATTGTGGGCTTCATTATTTCTCTTTCGCCATCCTTAAACTGACCGGTCTATCTTTGGCCATCAACATGATCCCGATAACTAATTTCCTAACCCAAGAAGTGACCTTCATAAATGTCGGACAAGGGGACGCCATAATAATCAGAGACGGACTAAAAACGGTGATGATCGATACAGGCGGAGTCTCTTCTTTCGACATTGCCAAAGAAGTGGATATTCCTTATCTATATAAGAAGAGAATCTACCACCTAGACTATTTGATAACCACCCACGATGACTTTGATCATTCCGGTGGGGTTAAATCTCTTATTAGGAATTACGATGTCGAGCATTATATCGATTCGGCCGACTCTTTTCCTCTAACCATCGGGAATATTCACTTAGAAAATCTCAACACTTATGGAAGCGAAGAAAGCGACTCCAACGATTCTTCCTTGGTTTTATACACTGAATTCATCGGGAAGAAGTTCTTATTTATGGGTGACGCCTCAACCTCAATCGAAAAGAAAATCATCAAGGATAATCCAAATTTAGAAGCAGATGTCCTAAAGCTTGGTCATCATGGCTCGGACACCTCGACTTCGGAATTTTTCATTAGGACCATAAGGCCAAAAGACGCCATCATCTCAGTGGGTGAGAATAACCGCTACGGCCATCCGATGGAAAGCGTTCTTGAAACATTGACCCTGTATCACGTCAATATCCGAAGAACCGACGAAGAAGGTTCTATAACTTATTGGGGCTCGCCTCTAATTAAGGTATAATCATTTAGTAATGATTTCGATTATCTATTCCTCTCAAAGAGCGATGGCCATCGGGGCCTTGAAAAAGAAAATCAAAGAGGTCTTCCCGGAAAAAGACGAGATGAACTACGTCGAGATTGATTTAACCTTCCATCCGACCCAAGACATCGTCTACGAATGCGAGAACCTCTCTTTCTGCTCGGATAAGAAAGTGGTCGTCGGCTATAACGCCTTCTTCCTTACCAAAAGCAAAACCAAGCCAGTCAAAGGCGAAGAAAGCCAATGGTTTTTGGAATACTTAAAGAACCCAAACCCTGACGTTGATCTTTATCTTCTCGTCTATGAAGATTCCCTTAATGAGAAATCGGAATACTACAAACTTTTGAAAGCCGCTGGCTCAAACGCTTTCCACGTCGATAAGCTTACCGACCAACAATGGATCAAACACATAACCTCTTATTTCAAAAAGAGGGATATCACCATTGATCTAGACGCCGCTTACGAATTCCGCAGCCGTTTCCAAGACGATTATTCGGCTTTCAACAGCTATGCCGAAAAGTTGGCTTGTTACGCCATCGATTCGCAGAGAATATCCAAGAAAGACATCGAAGAAATGGTGGCTGCCCCACTAGAAGAAAACGCCTACATCCTAAGCAACGCCATCTGCAAAGGCGATAAGAAAACGGCTTTCAAAATCTATAATGACCAAAAGATCATTGCCGGTAGCCAAGTCGAAGTCAGCCTCCTTAGCTTATTGGCCAATCAATTCAGAATCTTAAGCGAAGTCCAATATCTATATAACGAAGAGAATTGCTCCGCTGAGCAAATCGCCTCAACCTTAGGCATCACTCCGGGCCGAGCCAAAGCCTGTCTTATGAACTTAAGGAACATGAACAATAAGACATGCCCGGTGGCTCTAGAGAACATCTACCAAGCCGAGAAAGGAATCTTCTCCGGCAAACTAGATCCGGAAATCGCCTTCTCTCTGTTCATCGTTAACTTTAAACTCAGGCCGTAAATATATAAGAAAAAAGCCCGGAAGAACCGGGCTTTTATTTTGCATACTATAACTAACGATTAAAGGGAAGAAACGAGCTTGGTCAAATGAGCCTTCTTGCGGTTGGCGGAGTTGACGGAGATAGTGCCTAACTGAGCGTTGCGGTCCAAGAGAGAGACAGCTTCGCTTAAAGCGGCGACGGCTTCTTCCTTCTTAGCGGCCTTGACGGCGTTTTCGACCTTCTTGATGGCGGTCTTCAATTCGCTCTTGCGGGCGACGTTGATCTCGTTGGCCTTTTCGTTGGTTTTGTTACGTTTGATTTGGGATTTGATATTTGCCATAGTATGAATTCCTGCTTTCTTTCAGCGCGAAGTATTGTAAATTACAAAAGGAAATAAAACAACTATATTTCTTGCTAAGCAAGAGAGATACGCCTTATTTTGTCTCCTTTTTGAGGTCCAAGATGTATTTGGTGAACTGTTCTGGGGTGACCAAGATGCCATAGATTTCAACCGGTATCTCGATGGAGAAGGATTGATTGATATCATCCATCATCGTGACATAAGTCATCGAATCTCCGCCTAAATCACGAGAGAAGTGGCTATCGTCCTTAATGTCCTTCTTCTCCAAAATAAGGGTTTTGGCCCATATTTCTTTGATCTTATCCAAGGTCTCTTTGACCGCCTCTTTATCGTAAGAGGAGAAGTCGGCGCGTTTGATTTTCCTTGCCTTTCTTCTTTCCTTCAAATCATTGAAGTCAATATAGAAACGACGCTTGCCGCTTTCTAATTCCTTTTTGATCAAGAAGCGCTTCACTTTGATGCCGTTTGCCAAAGGCAATGGCTTTCTGGTGATATAGGCTTTTTCGATTCTTCTGCCCATCGGAAGGGTGGCGTTCAAGGTCTCAAACTCCCCTTTGATGTTCTCTAAATCTTCTTCTTTGGTCTCGCTATCTAGTTGGATGACCAAGGTGATGTTTTCCTTAGAAGAATTCTCCTCATCCTTAACGCCGAGAACGACGTTATTGGCGCTATGCGAGATTCCTTTGAAGATGGATTCCAATTCGTCTGGGTAGACATTCTCGCCATCGGAATTGATGATGATGTCTTTCTCTCTACCACGGAGGTAGCATCTTCCGTCTTTATCGATACTGGCCACATCCTGGGTATGGAAGTAACCATCTTCGGTCAATTCCATCGGAGAAATTTCCCCGTCGACGATCTTCCATTTGGCCATCGAGGCGGCCTTAACCAACAATTCCCCGACTTCCTTATCATCGAGAATCTTGTAGGAAACCCCATAAAATGGTTTGCCGATGGAAACTTTGAGACGGTCTTTGGTGGCTGGGCTTTGCTCGACGGAAGTAACGCCTAACTCGGTCATGCCATAACCATCGGACAACGGATAACCCAAGCCATTGACCACGGCCTCGGTGTGGGTGTTAAGAGCCCCTCCACCAGAGATGGCGAATTCCACTTTGTTGCCAAGCACTTTCTTTTGAAAAGTGTCCTTAACGATTGGATAGGCGGCTTGCCCGGCGGTTTTCTTCGATATATCCCCGAGGTTATAGTCCATCATCATATGAAGCAACATCTTCTTTTTGTCACTCAATTTATCGATGGTTCTTTCCACTGCCTGGACGATATTGTCCCAAAACATCGGAACCGAGAAGATATGGGTGCACTTGCCTTTTTGGCAAGCATACATCAAATCTTTGGAAGAGATTGAACGAGGATAAACGACATTCTTCCCATAGAAGTTGAACCAAAGGAACACCGCCATAAAGCCAAAGACATGGTGATATGGGATCATGGCTAAGATATTGATCTTGCCTGGGTGCATTAAGGTAACGGATTGTTTTGGGATGCTTAACGCTGCCAAAATCTGATTGCAAAGGCATTCGCCATCATAGATGAACATCTTGGCGTTTCCAGAAGTTCCGGAAGAGCAGAAATAAACCTGATTCTCCCAACTTGGGACGAAAGACTCATTTTCTTTGGCTTCTAAAACATCGTTAAGGGAGAATCTCGGAAGGGTCAAACCCTCAATTTCGGAATCGCAGATCAAGGCTGAGGCTTTGGCGTTCTTCAATAACCCCAAAGTTGCATCGTTCATGGCCCTGACATCAATTAACAATGGCTTATAGCCACACATGATGATGGCCCAGAACATCAATGGCCAATTTGGGGAATTAGCCAA
>CAYPED010000006.1:9016-12952 GCA_964409745.1 uncultured Staphylococcaceae bacterium
AGACCAACAGGCGTGCCATTATTTTGCTCTTTAAGCAACGTGCTTAATTTAGAAGCGTATTCAATCGCCAATTTCTTATAGGTCTCGTAGGTATAAGAATGAGGCTTGCCCTCGCTGTCGAAAAAGGTGCAGGCCTTTTCTTTTCTATGGAGGGAGGTCAAGGTCTCGAAGATATCTTTGACACTCTTATCGGTATTTAGAAGCAACTTGGCGGTATCGAGGAATGCCTGACATTGCTTCGGAGTGTATTTTTTCATAATGCATACAATATACACAAAATGAGGCAAACTTCAATTCGCATAAGTATGCCCTTAAGCGAGGGTGCGTGCTATACTTACAAACGAGGAAATTCCGATGACCTACCAACAGAGAAAAGACGTTCGTGTTTTGTATTTAGGGACCCCGGCTATTGCCGTGAAGCCTCTTTTGAAATTGATTGAGCTTGGCTATAACGTCGTCGGAGTGGTCTGCCAAGAAGACAAAGAGGTCGGAAGGAAGCACACCTTAACCCCGCCTCCGGTCAAAGTGGCCGCTCTTGAACATAATATTCCAGTCTATCAACCGCATAGAATCCGCTTGGATCACGAATGGGTCAAAGACTTGGAATTGGATGTCATCGTCACCATGGCCTACGGCCAAATCTTGCCAGACGATCTTTTAACAACCCCAAAACAAGGATCCGTCAACCTTCATGGTTCCTTGCTTCCGAAATATAGAGGTGCCGCCCCAATCCAAAGAGCCATCGAAAATGGCGATAAGGAAACCGGCATCACCTTGATGGAAATGGCCCACGAGATGGACGCTGGCAGAATGTATGCCAAAGAGATTGTCAAAATCGACGAAAGCGATACCTATACCACTTTATGCGACAAACTATCTAACGCCGCAGCCGACATCTTGGAAAAATATCTCTTTGATTATGTCAACGGAAAAATCGAAGGCGAAGTCCAAAACGCCGAAGAAGTTACCTTTGCGGCCAAGATTTTGCCAGATGAAGAAAAACTATCTCTCGAATTAAACAAAAACGACTTAATTCATAAAATTCACGCCTTAAGTGAAGAACCTGGAGGTTACTTCTTGCTTAAGGATAAGAAGTTCAAAATCCTCAACGCCTCGTCTTTTGATGACATCGAGAACGAAGAAATCGGCCTTTTATCATTCAAGCAAAAGAAATTATTGTTCCAAGCCAAAGGTGGGCATATCGCTTTATTATTCGTCCAACCAGAGGGCAAAAAGAAGATGTCCGGAATGGATTTCGCTTCTGGCGCTCACTTGGAAAATAAGGAGACACTTTCCTAGTGACTGATAGAATCTATCGAACTATTTCGGTCCACGAACTAGTGGACTTTCTTTTGCGTAAAGGCGATATCGACGATCGTATCTTTAACAATGAAACGATGCAGCTTGGCAGCAAAATTCACTCAGCCTACCAAGTTAAGCAAGGAAATAAATATCTTTCTGAAATTCCTTTGAAAGCGACATTCATAAGACCCAAGGGAACAATTACCCTCGAAGGCAGGGCGGATGGCATCATTATCGGTGGTGCTTGTCCAATCATCGATGAAATCAAATCGACCGTCATGCCTTTGATGAAATTCTATGAGCAACAAAAGGATTGGCATTTAGGCCAAGCCAAATGCTACGCCCTGATGTATGGCGAGGCCAATGACTGCAAAGAATTAAGTATCCGCTTAACTTATATTTCTCAAATCGATGACGAGAAGATGGTCAGAGACTTTCATTTCACCATTGAACAGCTAAAAGATGACATAAACGATCTCTTAGATCGTTATTTGGACTTCCTCACCCAATTAAAAGACCATGATGAGCAAAGGAATGAGTCGATAAGAACCCTTAAATTCCCATATCCAGACTACCGCCGTGGCCAAAAGACCATGGCTAAGACGGTCTATGACACGATTGAAGAAGGTGGGGTGTCATTCGTCGAGGCCCCAACTGGAATCGGCAAGACAATGTCCGCCTTATATCCATCCATCAAAGCCTTGGGCGAAGGAAAGATGGATAAGATTTTCTATCTGACCGCCAAAACAACCGGTAGAATCTCGGCTTTCGATGCCTTATCTAGACTTTATGACAATGGTCTTATTGCCAGGGATTCGGTTCTAAAAGCCAAAGAAAAGATGTGCTTTAGACCTGGCACCCCATGTAATCCAGATGAATGTCCGTTTGCTAGAGGCTATTACGATAAAATCGCTGCTGTTAGAAATATCGCCTTAAACAGTGGCTCTCGCTTCTCCCCTGAATACGTCCAAAATCTAGCGGCCCAATATATCATTTGCCCATTCGAACTATCCTTAGATCTCTCTTTGTATAGCGACATCATCATCTGCGACTATAACTACTTATTTGACCCAATCGTTTATTTAGACAGGTATTTTTCCGACGCGGTGGAGAATGGGAAATATGCCGCTTTGATTGACGAATCTCATAACTTAATCGACAGAGGCCGTTCAATGTATTCATCCTCACTTTCGATCAAGATGATCAAAGAGGCCAAGGATTCCATGCGCAGGGTCAAGGCTCAAGGTCTAAAACGCTCCTTAACCAAACTCATGGATTACCTTCAAGAAAGCGGCGGTGGTGACGAGATTACCCTTTTGGATTCCCTTCCAGACGAAATTACCAAACGCCCTGAATCCATCAAACGCGCCGAAAAGAAAGCCCAAGACGATAAAGCCTTCGTCAGTACCAAAGCCTACGAGAATCTCTCAAGAGAACTTTATCGTTTATCGGTTTTATGCTCGGAATATTCTCAGGCCGCCAAATTCTATTTCACCAAAGAAAATGACGATGTCATCTTCCATTTTGATTGTTTGGACCCAAGCCCATATCTATCTTCCAGCATTTCCAAACTCCAATCGGCGGTCTTCTTCTCGGCTACCTTATCCCCGGTGGATTTCTATAAAGAAAGCATCGTCGGGAACATCCAATCCCCATCCCTTCTTCTTCAATCCCCGTTCGATCCGAAGAACCTCTGTTTGACCATCGTCCCGAATGTCTCGGTCCGTTATAAGGATAGGTCGGCTTCTTACGAACAAGTCGCCGCCTATATCAAGAAGTTCGTTTCCAAGAAACTCGGCAACTACTTCATTTATTTCCCAAGCTATCAATATCTCGAGCAAATCAAAAAATACCTAGATTTAGACATTTATAATGTCTATGAGCAAAAACGTTCCATGCGTGAAGAAGACAGGACCGAGTTCTTATCCAACTTCGTTCCAAATCCGAAGGAAACCACAATAGGCCTATTAGTCATCGGTGGGGCTTTCGGCGAAGGGGTTGACCTCATCGGGGATAGATTATCTGGCGTCGCCATCATCGGCATTGGCATGCCAATGGTGGGTTTCGAACGCAATCTCTTGAAGGAATATTTCGATAAGAAAACCAAGCGAGGCTTCGCCTACGCTTATCTCTATCCAGGCATGAACAGGGTCATGCAAGCCTTAGGCAGGCTCATCCGTTCCGAATCCGACAAAGGGGCGGCCCTATTAATCGATGACCGTTACCTCAATAGGGAATACCGAGACATCTACGCCCGTCTCTATCCCAACTATTCGGTGGCCCATTCCACCTTTGACTTGGACCTCATTCTCGACGACTTCTATAAAGAATGATTTCTTTTAGAAGAAAGTTTTCGCTATAATCGTTGCTATGAAAGTCGATCGCTCCCTAATTCGCAACTTCTCCGTCATCGCTCATATCGATCACGGCAAGTCGACCTTGTGCGACCGTATTTTGGAATTGACCGGTGCGGTTTCCCAAAGGGAACTCAAAGAACAAATGCTCGATTCCATGGATCTCGAAAGAGAACGTGGCATCACCATCAAGCTAAACGCCGTAACCGTCACTTACAAAGCCAAAGATGGGCAAACCTATCTTTTCAATCTCATCGATACCCCGGGACACGCCGATTTC
>CAYPED010000007.1:0-8931 GCA_964409745.1 uncultured Staphylococcaceae bacterium
GGCGCTTTCAATGCCTTATTAAAGACCTTGGAAGAACCGCCAGAGGATGTCGTTTTCATCCTTTGCACCACCGAACCACAAAAGGTCCTTCCGACCATCGTTTCTCGTTGCCAAAGATATGACTTCTCCAAAGTTGGCGAAGAAGACATGAAGAACAAACTCATTGAGGTTCTCAACGAAGAAAAAGCCAGTTATGAAGAGGCCGGTATTGAAGAAATCATTTCTTTATCCGATGGCGGTATGCGTGACGCTTTATCCATCTTGGATCAGGTCCTCGCTTACAGCGACAACTCCTTGTATCAAAAGGATGTCCTCGAATTGTTTGGCTTGGCCTCCGTTGATGAAAAACTGAGCATTATCGAAGATATCGAGAAACATAACATTTCTTCCTTGAAACGCAGATTCGATTCCTATTCTTCGGGCGGAGTTGACTTAAAGAGATTGGCCACCGACTTAATTGCCTTGGGCAAAGATGGATTAATCTATGCGGCCACCAAGGATTTGTCCTTAGTGAAATCCATGACCGCCGACCAAGTCAAAAAGTTGTTGGATACCGCTTCGGCCAAGGAATTAAAGAGAATCACCTATGCCTTGGTTGATTTACAAAACGACTTCAGGGCTTCCTCTGATATCCGTTCGTTATTCGAACTCAAATTATTGGCTTTAGCCAGTGAGGAAGGAAACGAACAACCAACCGTTGTTAACGTTGCCCCAGCGGTTAAGAAAGAAGAACCAAAGCCAGTCGAAAAGCCAAAGGCCCCAATCCCAGATTTCTTGCTTGCCGAGGACGAACCGTTGTTCCCGGAAGATAAAAATAAGCAAGAAGCGCCTAAAACTGAGGCTCCAAAGGAAGAACAAAAGCCAGTCGTCGACGCTTCGAAAATCAGCAAGCTCAACATTGCCACCACCGGCGATAAATATCATTTGGATGATGACACCATATTCAAGATTCAGCTCTTGGCCGATAAAACCGAAAGACAACATTTGGTCGAAAATTGGGGTCAATTAACCAAACTTAAATCCGATCCAAATCTTGGCAACCTCGCCACTTTGCTAAGTCAGGGCAATCCGTTCTGCTTATGCAAAGATGCCTTGATCTTAGCTTTCAGCTTCACTAACTTGAAAGACAAAGCCAACATCAAAGAGAATCAGAAACCAATTCAAGAATTGGTCGCTCAATTATTAGGAAGAACGGTCTTCGTCTATTCCATCGATGCTAACGAGAGAGTCAACAGCATCAAGTACTATTCCGACCAAGTCCGTTTGACTAAATCGCCAAACAAAAAAGACATTGTCCTTAACTTACCAACCGATTAAAGGAGTTTCTTATGAACCAGATGCAAAGCATGTTAGCGCAAGCTCAGAGAATGCAGCGCGAATTAGCTAAAGCCCAAGCCGCCTTGGCTGAAACCGAATTCAAAATCAGCAAAGCCGGTATCGTCGAAGTCGTTCTTATGGGTGATAAAACCGTTAAGTCCATCAACATCGATAAAGACGCATTGGACCCAGAGAACAAAGATATGATTGAAGAAACCATCGTCATGGCCATCAACGAAGGCATTGAAAAGATTGCCGAAGAAGAAGCCAAGGTCCAAGAAAAGGTTACCGGTATGCGCGGAGGATTGCCTTTCTAATGAAAGAGCTGCCGTCGATAACCGCTTTGACCGAAAGCTTTGCCAAGCTTCCTGGCGTCGGAGTCAAAACCGCCGAAAGAATGGCTTATGCCGTTCTTAATATGGATAAAGATGACCGCGCCATGTTTTCGAAGTCCATCGACTTAGTCGGTGAGCGCGTGCATCGTTGCCCAATTTGCGGTTTATACACCGAAGATGACGAATGCGAGATTTGTTCCAGCGAGAGCAGGGATCGTTCCATCATCTGCGTCATCGCCGAGCCAAAAGATGCGTACGCTATCGAAAAAACCCAGTCGTTCTTCGGTTTGTATCACGTCTTAGGCGGATTGATCAACGCCAGCCGTGGAATTGGTCCAGACGACATCGCTTTGGATTCTTTGTTGGATAGAGTCCGTAGCGGAAACGTCAAAGAGGTCATCATCGCCACCTCTGCCACCATCGAAGGCCAAACCACCGCATTGTTCATTGCCAAAATATTAGAACCACTCAATGTTTCGGTCACTCGTTTGGCAACCGGTTTACCAGCCGGAGGTTCTCTCGACTACGCCGACTCTCTAACCTTGACGAGAGCCTTTGAGGGAAGGAAGAAATTATGAGTCTATTTGTCACGTTCGAAGGCGGGGAAGGATCCGGGAAATCAACCGCGATCAAATCCCTTGTCGATAAATTGCAAAAAGAAGGATACGAAATCGTTTTGACCAGGGAACCTGGCGGAACGCCTATCTCCGAACAAATCAGAGAAGTTATCCTCAACAAAGAAAACACCGCGATGGATCCAATCACCGAGGCACTTTTATACGCGGCTTCCAGACGCCAACACGTGGTAGAGAAAGTCCGCCCAGCCTTAGAAGAAGGCAAAGTGGTTCTTTGCGATAGATTCGTTGATTCTTCCTTGGCCTATCAAGGCGGGGCAAGAGGATTGGGCATCGACCTTATCCTTAAAATCAACGAGCCTGCCATCGATGGCCTTTGGCCAGATGTCACCATCTTCTTTGATTTGAAACCAGAAGTCGGTTTGGCCAGAATCAGCGCCAATTCAGGTAGAGAGGTCAATCGTTTGGACGTTGAAAAGATGGAATTCCATCAAAAAGTCAGAGCCTCCTTCTTGGAATTAGCCAAGCGTTATCCAGAACGTTATGTCATCATCGACGCCTCAAAATCCAGAGACGAGGTCGTTGAAGAAACCTATAACGCCATCAAAGCGAAACTTAAATAAATGAAAATCGAGAACTACCTAAAACAATATCAGCCCGTTTGTTATCGTGTCTTCAGCAATTCCCTACAAGAGGGAAGGCTCAATCACGCGTATTTATTAGCGGGCGAAAAAGGTGTTCCCCTTAAAGAAATTGCCATTTTCTTGGCTAAATCCATCGTCTGCGACCATCCTTCTCCTTTAGCGGATGAAACCTGCACCAGCTGTTTGAGAATCGAAGACGGTAGTTATACCGATTTGATTGTTTTAGATGGTGAGGAGGACTCCATCAAGAAGGACGAGATCGTCGAATTAACCGAATCGTTCTCGAAAACATCGGTAGAGGCCAAAGGGGTGATGATTTATATCATCAACTTGGCGGAAAGCATGAATCCGAACGCCACAAACTCTTTGCTTAAGTTCCTTGAGGAACCCGTTCCTGGTACCTACGCCATATTGACCACCAACAACTCTTCGAAGATTCTTCCAACCATCATCTCCAGGTGCGAGGTCATCCGTTTGGATGCCATGCCACACGAAGAAATCCTTAAAGGCTGCAAAGAACTCGGATTAGACGAAGAGAAGTCGGAACTCCTCTCTTTCTTCTATGGAGCCCCTGAACTAATTCAAGATAAACTCAATGATGAAGACGCCGAAGATATTCCTGGCTTATTAGAAGTTGTCTGCGATGCGTTGAACAACAATCCATCGAAGACTCGTTTCTTATTCCAGTCAAAGATTGATCCGGCTTGGAACAGCAAAATCAAAGCTGGCATCCTCATTGATTTGTTGATTGTCATTTATCGAGAGTTACTCAATCTCTCTTATGGATTCAAAACCGGGTTGCCAAGTTACATTGACCTGTTAAAGCCGTTGGTAACCAACTCCGCAAAACTATCCGAACAATTGGATTTCTTGCTCAAAGCGAAATCTGAATTAGAAACCAACATCAACCCAACTTTATTGTTGGATCACATTATCATCACCTTGACTAAGGAGGACACTTTATGAACGAATACACCCACTTTGTGGCCATACATTTCGAAGGAAACGCGAAGTCCTACTACTTCTCTACTAATATCGCCGATCTTCGCCCAGGAGAATTTGTTATCGTCGATTCTTTAGGCGGATATGAAATGGCCATTGTAACCTCCGTCCCTCAAATCATGAGCGACTATCATTCCTCCTTAAGCCTTAAGCCAGTCATCCGCCGCCCATCCGAAGCCGACCTTTCGGTTTATAAATACAACATCGACCAGGCTAAAGCCGCTTTGGACATCACCCGCAAAGAAATCGAACGCTTAGGTCTCCAAATGAACCTTTTGGAAGCCAAATACACTTTGGATGGCTCCAAAATCACCATCACCTATACGGCCGATAACCGCGTTGATTTCAGAGAGCTCCTTAAAGTCTTGGCCCCACAGCTTCACTGCCGTATCGAACTCAGACAGATTGCCCCAAGAGACAAAGCCAAGTTAATCGGAGGCATCGGAACCTGCGGTTTGCCACTCTGCTGCAACACCTTCCTTAACGAATTCGATGGCATCGCCATCTCCAGAGCCAAGAATCAGATGCTCACTTTGAACATCCCAAAGCTTTCCGGCCCGTGTGGCAAATTGATTTGCTGCCTTCTTTATGAAGACGAGATGTACACCGAAGCCAAGAAAAACTTCCCGAACCTCGGGGTTCACGTCATCTATGACGGCCACGAATACGCCGTCACTGGATTAAACATTCTCAGCAATACCGTCAAACTCGAAAACCCATTGACCATCAAAAACATCCCATTGGACGAATTCAACGGTCTCAAGATCGTCGAGAAGGAGAAGAAAGATGAGCCTAAAGAGGGAGAATAACTACGAAGGCAAAACGCCTCTCCTTTATATGGTTGCCACCCCGATTGGCAATGTAGAGGAATTCTCTCCTAGGGCTTTGAAAGTCCTTAACGAAATGGACTACATCGCTTGCGAAGATACCCGCAACTCGGGTGCTTTATTTGCTAAGTTCAACATCAAAAAGCCTTTGATTTCCTGTAGGGAATTCAACGAAAACGAAAAAGCTGACGAAATAATCGGCTTGCTTAACGATGGCAAGAAGGTCGCCTATGTTTCCGATGCTGGTTATCCTGGCATTTCCGATCCTGGTCAAAGGTTGGTTGCTAAAGCGGTCGCCTCGTTCATTAAGGTGGCCGTTATCAACGGACCTAACGCCGGATTGTGCGCCCTCGTTGCCTCCGGCTTAGATACCACCCATTTCACATTCGAGGGTTTCTTACCGGCCAAAGAATCAGCCGCCGTCAAACGCTTAGAAGAACTCAAGAATTGGCCACACACTTTGATTTTCTACGAAGCCCCACATCGTATCGATAGAACATTGGAATTACTCAAGAACGCTTTCGGAGCAGACAGAAAAGCCTGCATCGGCCGCGAATTGACCAAGATCCACGAAGAATATCTCCGTGGAACCTTAGGCGAGTTATGCGAAATCGATCCAGAAACCTTAAGGGGTGAGATGGTTATCGTCATCGAAGGCAAGACAATCTCTAACGAAGTCACTGATGACGATATCGAAGAATCTTTGAAAGAAGCCCTTAAGAGCCTTTCTTCGAAAGAGGCCGTAAAGAAAGTGGCGGAAGATACCAAAACGGGCAAAAACCGCGTTTACGCCGTTTATTTAGAACGTTTTAAATAGATTCTTTCCTGCGTCTCTTCAAACGGATGGTGAATAAGGTTATTTCATAACCGAAGAAGATAACCCCGGCGGCTGCGCTTAAAGCAATGCCGCCTTTTAAATATGGAGTGGTATAAGTGAATTCGTACTCGACTTCGCCTTCTGGCGCGAAGAAACCAACAAAGCCACCATTCATCTTGGTGGTAGTAAGCTCGGTTTCGATATATTCGCCCGAAGCCCCTTTGGTCTTGGCTACGACTTTCCAACCGGAGTCATATCCTAAGGTAGTGACAACCGCTTTGGAGGTAGAGAAGTTGGACTTCGCGGTGAAGTGGTCGGAATTAATGTAATTAACGTCGGTCAAAAGATGCTCGGAATCCGTCATTGAAGCATACTTGCTATCGAAATCCTTTCTCTCTTGGACCAATAAGAACGGAATTGGGGAAACACCAGTTTCGGATTTCTTCTTTGAGAAGACGATTTGTCTGACTCTTCCTTCGGCGTAAATGCCAAACAATCCCGAATAGTTGCCGGAAATCTGGCTATTAACGTTATCGAAGGCGTGGTATTCATAGTTGAGAACAACGTTTTGCTCTTTGATGGTTCCGTCTTCGTTGAAGGTGTCGCCAATCATATAGACACGAGAGATGTTTTTGGTGTTATAGGCCATCAGGAAATAAGCTCCGTTTGGATCTTCGTTCATATATGGGTCGCCAGAGCCCAAAGACCAAACCAGCTTGCCGTCGTTGCGTTTATTCACGCCGTAATAAGTTCCGTCGAAAGACTCGCCAGAATAAGCGTAATGGTATGTCGTTTCTACGGTGTTATAGGACGAATCGACCAAGAAAGCGCCTGGATCTTGATAATGGAAGCCATATCCTGGCACATTTAAGAAAACACGGGACTGCAAAGAACTGGTTAAATTCTTAAATGGGGCATCGGAGAAACTTGGCGTGCTTAGGACGGTAATGCCTTCAGGGATGACGGTGTCGTCTTCGATGATGGCCCCGTTTAAATACGCTTCTTCGTTGGTGACGATCTCTCTATATCCAGACAAGCCATAACGACTTTGATAGAAGTCGGAATAATTCAAATGCTCGGTATCTAAAGTGCCATCTTCCAAATATTTCTCCATGGCGTTTTCTTTATATACCCCATCGACCGCACGGCCGAGTTCGATGTGATATGGGTTCTCATAGATGCGGAACTTGTCGTTCTTATAGACGCATTTGGAGCCGAAAGGAACGTTGTATTTGAAATCATCATTATCCCAAAGATCGCCCATTCCGGTGTCTTCATAGACAATCGCGTAATATTTGACTCCGGTCGACAAATCGAAGGAGAAACGTTTGTTGTTATAGTAACCCGCCCAGCGAGAAGAAACGTTCTTCTTTCCGTATGGGGTGCCGTTCGCATATTCATTTTCAATGACGTGGGAGTAATGGCTGAAGTCTAAAACAGAATAGTTGAATAATGATGACCATGGGGTGGTGCCGTTATAACCCATCGCATAGTTCATGTTTTTCTGGGCAGGATAGTCGGCGTAAGCACGGTATAACGTGTCGGTGTCGTATTCTTCGGTGATGTATTCGAAAGCCTCGGTCAGTTGTCGACCGGTCGTGTAGGAAAAATTCTTATTGTCGTAACCACCATTGAAATATTTGCCATAGTTATACGAAGAACCATAAAGGAACGAGATGTTGCCGCAGACGATGATTTCCACCGCCACGAAAGCAGCCGCCAAGTTCTTGAAATATTTCTTCTTAACGGTGAGATTCAAGAAAACCGATTCCACGACCACCAAACACATTTGGTAAATTGATAACCATAAAGTTGTGTATTTCTCGCCGTTCCTAACAACGTAAGCCGGGATGTTATAAGCGGACTGCCAATAGGTCATGTAATTGCTGTTTTCGAAAGTCTTATCATCAAGAACCCATTTGACCATGAAGAAAGTAAGCAAGGTAGCCACAGCGACGATGCTTGAAGCAACAGGAAGCTGCCATTTTGGGGCCTCTTTGCGGTGGTCCATACCACGGCAAGCTTGTCTGATAAGCAATGGGATGAGAATGATATACCATCTTCCGTAGCCGTCACCCGTGAAAGCAAAACTAAAGAAGTAAGCGAAGATGGTGAATACGCAGTACGAGCAAAGGATGAAGGAAATGATGTGTTCCCAATCTCTCTTTCGGATGTTGTTAATCAACTCAAAGACGAAGAAGATGATCATTGGGGTGTAGATGAACAAAGACGAAGTCCAGGCATCGTAACCGGTAGAAGCACCACCGCCATAAAGAGGGAGCCACAAATAGTTACAAGTCGGGAAGAAGAAGGAAACAATACCGATCATTTCTCTTCCCGGATGATCACCAACCATCTCAAACAAACGGGCGAAGACCCTCTTCACATCAAAGGTCTTAAAAGCATCCAACAAGTCTTGGAGATAAATGTAGGCAATCGATTGTCCACGTCCCGATAAAGCGGATTGCCTTACCGAAGGCAACAATGACCACGAACACAACATCAAGCCCAAGATAAAACTCGCGACACCTAAACCTAAAACGGCCCAGGAATCTTTGGCTTTCCTTTGCTTGATGGTCCAGAAGAACCTCCATAAGGCGTATATCATCCCCCAAACGCACATAACGACCAGGAAGAAGAAGGAAACGATGCCCAATAAGGCTAACGACCACACCAAAGTGGCAATCTTTTTCTCCTTGATGACCTTCTCAATACCTAGGAGGATGAGAGGAATAAATACGACCGCCGAAACGAAAGATGGGAAGCCAACGAAGAAGTTGACGAAGCCCGAAAACGCATAGGCTAACGCTCCAATTCTCGAAGTGGACTCTCTAACGCCCATGTATTTGAGGTAAGCTCTCATCGCAAAGGCGGAGCAGGTTGCCTTCAAGACGGTGAAGATGGCCGTCATCTGAGGAACCCAACTACGTGGGAATAAAACGTTTAAGAAAACAAACGGATCAAATAGTCCGTAATAAGACATGCAACCGATGTTGTCACCACCCAAATAGATGGACGGATCATACATCGTGAAATGCCCGGTTTTGAAGAATTCGTGCCAGACATCCCAATAATGGTAATAAAACTCAATGTATTGGCTCATGTAATCCCAGCCATACAATTGGGTTCCATAGTTAGCGATGAGAGAATATCCCATCCAGCAAAAACCAACCACCACGACCATCAATCCGAAATAGAAAAGCGAACGCCAACTGAACAAGAATGGCATATGCTTCCTAAACCAAACGGAGGCTTTCTTGGCTTCCCTTTGTTTTCGGAGTTCACCTAATGATGTGGTTTCTTTTTCTTCCATGGGAAATTATTTAATGTTCAATTCGTCGATATTGCCCTCATCGGAATTTGGCGAAGAGATGCCAACGACATCGCTTAGCGGCAAGGAGAAGGCGATGCCTT
>CAYPED010000007.1:8941-12787 GCA_964409745.1 uncultured Staphylococcaceae bacterium
AAACCGACCGCGTTGTTGATGGCGGTAAGAACGTCGTCGCGGATATTGTTCGGAACCAAAATCATAACGATTTTCTTTTCTGGGGTGATGACCACGCCGTAGAACTTCTCAATTTCTTTGTTTCCGGTTCCGCGGCCATTGATAATGGTGCCGCCTCTGGCCCCGGCCGCTCTCGAAGCAGACATGACCAAATCGGTGTAGCCATCATTTACGATGGCGAATATCGCTTCATAACCTAAAGTTTTTTCCATTGCTGCTTCCTCCTTAACGTCAATGCCATTTCTGGCGTTGGTTAGATATTTGTATGTGGACAACCCGGCGAGTCTCGTAAGTGGGGCCACCCAGGCAATTCCGGAAGATAGCCTGCTGGTTTTGAACCTGGCCCATAATTCAGTTTTCAAGGAATCCCATTGGCTCAGTCTGACGAAGGAACAAATGACATCTTTCTGTTCATCGCCGACACCGAGGACGCTGTAGAAGTCGCTGGTGTAGGTTCCTTGTCCATGAACGATGAACGAGGTCGCGCATTCATGCTTGTTTAAGATGTTGACGATTGAACTAGCAAGACCGCTGTTAACAACCGTCATCATGAAGCCTAATGGCATCGTTCCTTGGATGGTTTGGATGCCGGAGCTCTCGACTTGAGGCGCGGCTTTCTTTTTCGCTGTGCTCATTGGTTCACCTCCGTAAAGCTGATCAAGACATCATCGTTCTCTTCGATGAATCTCTTTCTGGCATTGTTATAAACAATCGTTCTCTTGATGCCGGCATATAAGCCCATCAACTGAACGACAATCAAAGGCATTAAGGCAATCATGGCTACGCAGCCAAAGGCATCTTCATATACGTATTCCGCGCCTTTCTCTGCAAAGCAGAAGCCTGTGCAGAACGGCATGACGAAAGTGGAAGCCATTGGACCCGAGGCAACGCCGCCAGAGTCAAAAGCCATAGCCGAATACATCTTCGGAACAATGAAGGTTAATCCCAAAGCGATGATATAGCCCGGGATGGTGTAATAAAGGATGCTGAATCCGTAGTGCGAACGGACGATGGCGAGGGCAACGCCACCGCCAACGGCTAAGGCCATAACGGCCAAAACCAATTTGGAATGGACGGTTCCTTCGGAAACCTTTTCGACTTGGGTAACCAAAGAATGGACGGCAGGTTCAGCCAAGGCACCGAAGACGCCAAGCAAGCCGCCGACCAACACGGCGTATGGGAAGAGGTTCGTGTTGGAACCGAACGCTTTGCCAAGTTCTTGAGCAACCGGCAAGAAACCTATTTCAACAAAGGTCATAAAGATGACCAAACCGAAGTAGGCATAGACCAAACCGATAAGGATCTTGAATATTTCGCGTTTTGGCAAGCGCACGAAGACGAAGTTATAGAACAAGAAGAAGGCGGTGATTGGAAGAATCGCAATCGCAGCGTTCTGTAACTGATGAAGAATGCCTTCGCCAAGTTGTTGAGTAAAGAACGGCCAAACGGTTTCCCAGCTATCGTAGTTGGCTAAAGAGGCGGCGTCCAAAGACGGAGACCAGCTCATCGCATCGACATCGACGAATAAACCCAAAATCATCGCGGTGATGATTGGGCCAACGGAAGCAAGGGCGGTTAAGCCGAAGCCGTCTTCACCATTACGGTCACCGTGGGATTTGGAAGAAGCCAAACCAACACCGAAAGCCATGATGAATGGAACGGTGACTGGTCCAGTGGTAACGCCGCCAGAGTCAAAGGCGATAGGCAAGAACTTCGGATTAACGATACCCGCTAAAGCGAAGACGATAGCGTAGAAAGCTAAGAACAAGACATTAAGTCTTGCACCTTTCAAAGTACGGATAACGCCGAAAACGACGAACAAACCAACGCCTACGGCGATGCAGATGATAAGCACCCATTGGTTCATACCGATTTGGGAAGCCATGGCCTTAAGATCTGGTTCCGCGATGGTGATAAGCACGCCGATGATGAATGTCATCAAGACAATGAGCCACATTTTCTTATGGCGGAACAAAGTCTGACCGACGACCTCGCCGATACGGGACATGGATTTAGTAACGCCGGCATTGAATAACGTAAGACCGAATATAAGTCCTACGGCCGAGATAACGAAAGTGACCAATAACTGAGGGGAGAATTCAGATTTTGGCAAAACACCGGTCAAATAAATGACAACGATGATTAGGATGATAGGGACGACGGCTAAAGTGCTTTCGAGCAATCCCTTAAGAAGTTGCTTAGTGGCGGCCCACCATTCTTTTCTTCTTTGTTTTGGATCGATGGTTTTTGTCATTGTTTCTCCTTTCTGGAACCTTTGGTTTCGCGATGTATTCTGGTTTCGGGTTCCTAACCTTCCAGAACAACGATTTCATTGAATTAGGCATCTCGGTTTTGAAATCATACGATTTGCCGTTCAAAGGATTGGTTAAAGCTAACTCATAGGCATGTAATCCCAAACGATTGATGGGGTTAACTGGCTCGCCGTATTTATCATCGCCGATGACGTGATGTCCTCGGTGACCAAGCTGAACACGGATTTGGTTCTTTCTTCCGGTTTCGATATCGATATCAAGAAGGGTTAAGCCGTTCTTTTCGGCCATCTTCTTGAAGTTGGTGATACAAAGTTTACCTTCTTTTTTGTTTTTGGTGACGTAAACGAGATGCAGGCTGTTCTCGGCTAAGTAATCTTCGTAACGACCGGAGTCCGGCATGCCTTCGCCTTCGACCACCGCATAATAGCCACGCTTGATAACGATTTCGTTCCAATGGTTTTGCATAGCTTCGCGGACTTCGAAGTTCTTGGCGAAGATCAAAACGCCTGAAGTGTCTTCGTCCAAGCGATGGACGACGAAAATGCGAGCGTTTCTATCTTTGGCGGTCAGATAATCGGACACATAACGATAAGCCGTATGGCCTTTCTCTCTGTCCGAGGCAATGGACAACAATCCAGAAGGTTTGTTGATGGCGATGATGTCGTCATCTTCATAGATGATGTCTAATTGATGCGGAGCCGCATGCTTTTTGATTTTGTTATATGAGACCAAGACTTCATCTTCGGGATAAAGTTTGAAATTGAATAAGGTAACCGGGGCTCCACCGACGGACACTTGCTGACCGGCGATGATGTGCCTGGTG
Organism: uncultured Staphylococcaceae bacterium; assembly: GCA_964409745.1. Taxonomy (GTDB): domain Bacteria; phylum Bacillota_I; class Bacilli_A; order RFN20; family CAG-826; genus UBA4951. The sequence goes on from CAYPED010000007.1 coordinate 12,077, forward strand.
ATGGTGTTGGACAAACCCATCTTTTCCATCAAGAAAGGAAGCAAAGTCGTTTCATCTTTGACGATAAAGACCTTAACTTTGCTCGGATCGATCAGACCTTTTTGGGTCCTATGTTTCTTGACGTCGTTCCTATTCATGGCGTGATTATAAAATAATCAGCCGATTTAATCACTAAGAAGATATTTTTTAAGGTCCGGCAAAATGCTTTTTGCCGTCAATACGCCTAAATCGTAGGCTGCGCGCAGAACGTCCGCGTTAGTGTTAGTAACAGAAATATCTAGAGAGTGTGGTGGATAAATGACGAAAACGTTGCCGTTTTTCTCTTCCTCTTCCAATTGTCTTAAATGTTCGTGGTAGTTGATGTGGCTTTGCTGATATTCATTCACGAAATTCGGATATTTTTTGAATCTTCTGCCAACGATGAATTCTTCCTTTTCGTGTAGGTCTTTGAATCTAAACCCTTTTTCGCGGTTGGAAACGACCACGACTTTCTTGCCTTGGGACAAAGGCCTAACGAACGGGATGCGTTCGACGTAACCACCATCCAAAGCCGGAGTATCACCAACCATTTTTGGTTTCTTAGTAAAAATGGCTAAGGAGCAGCTTGCTTCGCAGGCATCCCAAAAACGAGAATCGTGTTTTGAAACATAGAGAGGCTTGCAAGTATCTATGTTAGTGGCCACCGCAAAGCAATTAATCTCGCTTTCTAAG
>CAYPED010000008.1:0-12742 GCA_964409745.1 uncultured Staphylococcaceae bacterium
CGTCCTTATTATAGGAGAGAGCGCCAACTTTGTTGTAGACAACACCCTTAACGACAGTCATCGCGAAGTCATACTTCTTGCTGGAATCGGCAGTGGAAGTGGCGGTGATGGTGGCGGAACCAACGGCAACGCCAGTAACCTTACCGGAAGAGCTAACAGTAGCGATGGCTTCATTGCTGGAGGACCAAGTCAAGCCCTGATCAGCAGTGGAAGGTAAGCAAGCGCCAGTCAAAGTAACACTGGCACCAGTCTCAACAGAAGCATCGCCAGTGACAGAGACGGACTCAACGGCATCATAGTGAGCGGTGACGTCGAAGATAGCCATATTGACGTTCTTGGCAGAGTTGTTGCCAACCATGTAGAAGGAGACGTCATATTTGCAACCAGCATAGAGCTTGGTGCTTCTATTGGCTTCGGTAACGTTGTTACCTGGGACATAGTAGTAGGAAACGAGTTTCTTTTCGAAACCATCGATGGACCAACCGGCATAGCCAGAAACGCTTTCAGCAGTAAGACCAGTGATCTTATAACGTTTGGAGTTGGTTGGAGCCCAAGAAGCGGTGCCGGATTCAGCAGCAGAGGTGATATCCCAAGCGGCTTTGATATCGGCAGCGGTGATTTCGACTGGATCAGCCAAAACTGGAGCAGCCTTAGAAGTTGGAGCAGCGGTGACAGTGGCGCTCTTTAATTCATATAAGCCCCAATATCCTTCGCAGGTAGCAGAGACCAAGACGTGGTCGCCAACTTTGAATTCATCGGCTAAAGAGCCATAGACATAGACGGAAGCCTTGCCATCATCGAGAACCCAGCCTTTGGATCCTTTCTGAGCAACGACGCCGGAAACCTGGACGTCACCGACTTCGACATCGGAAATACCGCCATCGTAGACGGCAGGGGCAGTGGAAGAATTGTCATCTCCACCGGTAGAAGATTTACTTGCGTCGTCATTTCCACAGGAAACTAAGCCCATCAAAACGGCAGCGGCAAGAGGTAATAGCATGATCTTACGATTCATTATTAAAATTTCTCCTCTCTATTACACCATATTTTGGCACGATGGAGAGGAAAAGAGAAATCATTTATTTAAAAAATAAAAAAGCGTCGAGTTTCGACGCCTTCTTATCCTTGAAATAAGCTATTTCTTTGGAAATTTCTCTCTATTCTCCTGATAGGTGGTGTGCAACAAGTTTTCGGCGATGCCACCGCATGGCTCGCCTAAGAAGTTATCGTACAACGCCTTGATGTCAGGATTGTTATGAGATTGCCTGATGGTGGATCTCTCATCGATGGAGTAAAGGATGTCCGCTCTCTTTTGGCAATACGTATCCAAAATATCAGGTGCTTCCTTACCAGCTAAGAGGTTTGGCTTAACAAATGGCTGACCGCCGCCATTGATGCATCCTCCTGGGCAACCCATGACTTCAATGAAGGCATATGGGGATTTCCCAGCGCGGATTTCATCAAGCAATGGTTTGGCGTTTCTCATACCGGAGGTAATCGCGACCTTCAAAACAAGGCCATTGATATCAATCTCGGCTTCCTTAACGCCTTGTAATCCACGAACAGAACTGAATTCGATCGGTCCGTATTCCTTGCCGGTCAAAGAATGGTAAGCGGTACGTAGAGCCGCTTCCATAACCCCGCCGGTGACGCCGAAGATAACACCAGCGCCGGAATATTGGCCCAACAAGTCTTGGTCGAAGTCTTCTTCAGGGAGTTCGTCCCAAAGAAGTCCGGCTCTCTTGATAAGGACCGCTAATTCACGGGTAGTCAATACAGCATCGACATCAGGAAGATTTTCCACCGCCCTATTGGCTTTGCGCTTGGCTTCGCCTTTTTTGGCAATGCAAGGCATGATGGATACAACAAAGATATCTTCCGGATTCAAGTTATGAGTTTTGGCGAAGTAACTCTTAATGATCGCCCCTTCCATCTCGTGAGGAGACTTGCAGGTCGAAACATTCGGAATCAAATCTTTGTAGAACAATTCAAGATAGTTAATCCAACCTGGAGAGCAAGAAGTAATCTGCGGCAAAACATCCTTCGATTTGATGCGGTTGATCAATTCTTGGGATTCTTCCATGATGGTCAAGTCAGCGGCGAAGTTGGTGTCGAAGACTTTCTTGAATCCCAAGCGATGCAAGGCGGCCACCATTTTGCCGGTGCCGTTTTCTTCGCCAATCTTATGACCAAATTCTTCGGCGATAGCAGCTCTGACGGCTGGGGCGGTCTGAACGACCACGTACTTACCCGCCATGATGGCGTCGTCAACCAGGCCAATCTCGCGATGCTCGCTTAAAGCGCCAGTCGGGCAGACTTCGATACATTGACCACACTGAATGCATGGGGATTTGGCAAACGAACGATTGAAAGCTGGACCCACAATCGCATTGAATCCGCGATATTGGAAGCCAAGGACACCAATTCCTTGGGCTTTCTTACAACGTTCGACGCAACGACCGCAAAGGATGCACTTGCTGGTGTCTCTGATGATGCCAGGGGCGACATCGTCATAATGGGTTTCGGTCTTGGAACCTTCAAACTGATGGTCTCTGGCCCCGACTAAGTCAGCGACGTGCAATAATTCGCAACGGCCATTCTTAACGCAAGTCTGACAATCCTTGGAATGATTGCTTAAAAGCAATTCGACCGAGGTGCGTCTGGCGTTGATGGCCTTCGGAGAGGAGATATGAATCTCAAATCCCTTCTCAGCTTGGCAATCGGTGACTGGGTAGACGCAGCTAGCCACCAATTTAGAGCCAACCGGAGAACGAAGTTCAACCAAACAGACGCGGCAGGAGGCAAGAGAATTCTCGCAATCCTTCCAGAAGCATAAGGTTGGGATGTTGTAACCAACCATACGGGCGGCGGCGAGAACCGATAAGTTGGAAGGGACGTTATAGATACGACCTTCGATGTTGATGTTTACGTTTTCCATAATCCCCCTCCTTAACGTTTCTCGATGGCATGGAAGAAGCAGTTATCCATGCAAGCGCCGCACTTAAGGCACTTATTCTGATCGATGACATAAGCGACTTTGCCTGGGACGCCACTGATGCAGCCCGCCGGGCAATTACGTGCGCACTTAGAGCACTTCTTGCACTTATCAGGATCGATATAGTATTGAATGAGTTTGTTGCAGACATGGGCTGGGCACTTCCTGTCTTTGACGTGAGCCTCGTATTCCTTCGGGAAATTGTTCATCGTCGAAAGGATTGGGTTAGCCGCGGTCTGACCTAACGCGCATAACGAACCATCTTTGATGACGGTCGCTAAATATTTCATGTCTTTCAAGGTCTGTTCGGTCGCCGTTCCGTTGGTGACTTTTTGAAGCATTTCATAAAGTCTCTTGGTGCCGATACGGCATGGAGAGCACTTGCCGCAAGATTCGTGGCAGATGAAATCCATATAGAACAAGGCCACGTCGACCATGCAGTTATCTTCGTCCATGACGATGGCTCCGCCGGAGCCCATCATGGAACCCTTGGCAATCAAGGAATCATAATCGATTGGGACATCTAGGTCTTTCTCGGTCAAGCAACCGCCGGATGGACCGCCGGTCTGAATAGCCTTGAAGTGCTTGTTATGCGGGATACCACCACCAATATCGAAGATTAAGGTGCGCAAAGTGGTGCCCATTGGAACTTCGACCAAGCCAACGTTGTTGACTTTGCCACCCAAGGCAAAGACTTTGGTGCCTTTGCTGCCTTTGGTACCGATCGAAGCGTATTTCTCCGCTCCTTCGCGGATGATATATGGGACTTGGGATAAGGTTTCGACGTTGTTGACGCAAGTCGGCTTGCCCCAAAGACCTTTGACGGCTGGGAATGGAGGACGAGGACGTGGCATGCCACGTTTGCCCTCGATGGAATTAAGAAGAGCGGTTTCTTCGCCACAAACGAAAGCACCGGCGCCTAATCTCAAGTGAGCTCTGAAACTAAAGTTGGTTCCTAAGATGTTGTCGCCCAATAAACCAACTTTCTCCATCTCTTTGATAGCGCCGTTTAAGCGTTCGACGGCGATTGGGTATTCGGCACGGACATAGAAGTAACCCTCGTTAGCACCGAACGCATAGCCCGCGATCATCATGCCTTCGATTACTTGGAATGGATTGCCTTCCAAAATTGAACGATCCATGAAAGCACCTGGGTCGCCTTCGTCACCATTACAAACGATGTATTTCTTATCGGATTGGACATTGGCGGCGAACTGCCATTTTCTTCCAGTCGGGAAGCCAACCCCGCCTCTTCCGCGAAGTCCGGAAGCCAAGACTTCGTCGATGACCTGCTGAGGAGTCATCTCAGTAAGGACTTTCTTTAAGGCTTTAAAACCATCATAACCCAAGGATTCCTCCAAAGAATGAGGGTCAATGAGGGAGCAACCGTGTAAAGAAATACGAATCTGTTTCTTATAGAAGTTGATGTCGTCCTGACGTTGGACCTTCATATGGGTGGCAGGATCGACATAAAGGAGATTCTCGCAGACTTTGCCACCGATAAGGTCTTCTTCAACGATTTGCTTGACGTCTTCTAATTTCACCGTGCGATACAAAGTATCTTCTGGATAAATCTTCACGAACGGGCCTTGGGAGCAGAAACCGAAACAACCGACTTGGTTGATTTGAATCTTGTCTTCGAGATTATGTTCTTTGATTTGTTTCTTTAATTCTTCAAGGATTGGGCCGGAATCGTTGGCCAAACATCCCGTTCCGCCGCAAACCATGACGGCTCTCTTTCCGTCACCGCCGGCAATTTTCTTCTTGAAAGCCTCTTCGCAAGAGGCGGTGATTTTCTCTAACTGTTCAGGAGTTTTGATTGTCTTAAGCATCTTCTTTCTCCTTATTGCGGTACTCGTCGATGATCTTATCGACTTGCTCTGGTGTTACTTTCGGATAGACCTTGCCGTTGATGGACATCGCTGGCGCTAAAGCGCAAGCCCCAATGCAACGGATGGCTTCGATGGTGAATAAGCCATCTTCGGTCGTCTCGCCAGATTGGATGCCCAATTTCTTAGTGAAGGCGTCCAAAACGGCTTGGGAATTCTTGACGTAGCAGGCAGTTCCCAGACAAATGCCAACGACGTATTTCCCTTTTGGCTTAAGGGAGAAGAAGGAATAGAAAGTGACGACCCCATAAATCTCGGCCACTGGAATGCCGGTCTTATCGGAAACCACTTCCTGAACCTCCAAAGGAATGTAGCCATACTTTTTCTGTATGTCTGACAAAATCATCATGAGCGGAGAGGGCTCATTTGCGTAGGTATCGCAAATTTCTTCGATGCCCCTTCGCACGTCGGCGCGAATATTCATTAAAAGTCCTCCTGAAAATGAGTCAGCGACGAATTGAGGTAGATAGGATGTTTTTATTTTCTAGGTCTTTTTAGAGAATGGCAATAAGAAAACGCTTTTAGATAGCAAACTGCTATAGTCTTGTCTTTTTTAATGAAAACCGCCCCCATTTAGGAAGCGGCTGTCTTATTTCTTTTTCTTTTTCTTAGAAGGGGCTTTGCGTTTGGCAATTTCATTAGCCACCAGCTTTTGGAGGATTCTTAGATCTTTATCATCCAAGACGGCTGAAGTATCCACCAATCCGCCAGCGCCCGTCATCTTCGCATAGATGAAGGACTGGATGGAACGGTATTCCATGACTTCCTTCTTGGTTGCCACCACGCGTGGTTGCTTAGGCTGCTTGGCCTTCTCTTCTTCTAACTCGTTTATCCTTTCCTCCAACTGAGGCAATAAGGATTTCATATTCAAAGAAGAATCCATGAAGATCAAAGGATTAAATTCGCTTAATTCTTCGCCTAAGACATCCGAATAGATTCCCAATTTGCGGGAAAGCATTTCCAAAGAAAGGAATTTGTGTTTGTCTTGCTTGATAGCGGAATGAATCTTTTTGATCTTGGTTAATGATAATTGGGCCATATAAATATTATATATCGATGAATTCTTATGTTTAACAACGAAAAAAGGCCGCCGTGAAGCGACCTTTTATTCTCACTAATTTATTAAGCGCCTTTCGGGGTCATCGAGAAGTTATAGCTGACCTTAGCGGAGGCTTTGCCATAAGTGACGGTAGCGGTGAAGGTGACCAAGACTGCTTCTTCGCCGGCGGCAGGGTATTTGCCCTTCCAGCTTTGATAGTCGTTGGTGGTATCATCGAACATCTCGTTATGAGACCAAGAATCGGCTCCAGCACCAGAGACGGCCCAAGTGACCTTGGTAAGGACGTAGCTGGAAACGATGTTCCCGGATTCGTCTTTGACCTTGGCGGAAGCACTCATGGAATTAGCCAAGAACAAGGAAGTTCCATAGGAGAGCTTGTTGGTGCGGTTATGGTCGAAAGAGGAACCAGAGGTGTTGACAATGAGAGCATCGGCATTGGCGGCTTCCTTGACAATCGCTTTGTCAGAGGTGACACCGTTTCCTCCGCAACCAGACATAAGCAATCCGGCAGCAGCGGCAAATAGACCTAAAGACTTATAGAATTTCATCTTATTTTTCCTTTCTCTTAGCTGATTCTGACAGCGTTTCCGATAGCCTTATCAAGGGTGAACGCCTGAATCTGATAATTGTCGTAGTACATAGACAAGTAGGCTTTGAATTCCCAAACCTGACCAGCGGCGAAGTCTTTGTAAGAGAGGCCGCAGGAAGTATCCAAACGGACGTTGCAGACAACGTTCTCGGATCCATCAAGATAAGCATAGATGGTGGTGGCGGTAACTAAGCCGGTAGTGGAGCTGACGGTCTCACGATAGTAGCTATTGACCTCAACTTCGTTGCCATCGTCGTCAATGACGGTACCGGTGACGTTTCTGATCTTGACGCGGAGCTTGGTGTAGTAGCCATAGTACTGGCTCAACTCATCATAAGTGGTTGGGGCAGTGGCTGGGACATACGGATCCATGTCGGCACTTGGAGTAGTGGTGACATAAGTGGAATAAGCTTCGTCAGTCGGTTTGATGGTGACGAATTTGTATTTGCCATAGTTAGCGGTGCTAACGTCGGTCAATTGGATATTGGCGGAAGTCTTCGGATATTTCGAAGCACGGCAATAGAAGGAGACGACGTATCCAACTTTGATCTTGGAAGCCAACGCGGTGTTATAGCCAGCGTAGACATACAAGCATTCAAGAGCGTCATCCTCATCCTGATCGAGGTCGCGGTTCAAATCGCGGAGGACGAAGTTATCGCCCAACATACCGACGACTAAGCCAGTGACGTGGAGGTAAGAACCAGAACCACCTTCGGTGAAGTTGATACCAATTTCATCGAAATGGTGACGGACATAATAGCAAGAGCAATCGATGATGGTGGTGGAACCAACGAAATCAGGATCGGTCTGGCCATAGATACGGCCACCGCACTTAGTGCCTCTTTCTTCGGCAGCCAAGAAGTAATCAAGGTAGCCCAAGGAAGAATCAGCGAACAATTGGTTCTTGGAATAGCATTGTTCGACGCATTCGAGATTGTAAAGTCTCCACTGATTCGGATGTGTTTCGTCAGTCGCGGAAGTCTTATACCAAACGAAGGCTAAGGCACGGCCACCGGAAGAGTCGACGGTGCCATAAGCATCGGCATCGCAAACCAAGCAGAAGTCCACCGCCTTTTCAAAGACGCTGGCCATCCATCTGGAAGCCTTAACGCCCCAAGCTTCAACCTTAGCGGTCGATTCTGGGGTATTGATAGCCATGAAACGGCATCTGAGATAAGTGCCGTCCAAGGTTCTGAAGTTGGCGGTGTCGCCATCGGTTACGCTGACCAAAGTGGCTTTGCCATAGTTAACACCATGGGTGTTGGTGACATCGAAGTTAGTGGTAGCGTAAGTGTCCTCATAGGCAAATTGCAATTTATCGGTCTGAGGAGTGGTGTAAAGGGCATCAGTATCGGAGATGTCAGGGCAAGCGTCCTCATTGGTGTTATCACAACCAACAAGGGCACCGCCAAGAAGACCCAAGCTAAGAGCGAGGGTCACTAATTTCTGTAACTTTTTCATCAGCGTACATATCCTTTCAAGTCAGAGTTGTTGTAGAAGTAATCCACAACTTCTTGCGCGCTCATGTCCTTACCGTTTTCATCGCCGATGAACAATAAGCCCATGGCCGAACCGACGGCAGTACGGATGGCGGAGGAACCAGAGAAGCCCGGATCGACGAACTTGGTCCAGTTTTCGCTATCCTTCATGTAATAGTCGGTGTTGACCTGAGCGACGTAATAATGCAAAGCCTGGGCAGTCGATGGTTTTTCTTCGGCAGTGGCTGGGTTATTACGCTTCAAGGCATCCTGATATTCTTCGGAGTTCTGAGCGTATTCGCAGGATGGATAGTAAGCGCTTCTGGAAGCGAATAAGCCATTCTGAGTCTTGCTCAAGTACTTAAGCAATTTCCAGGAAGCGACTCTCTGGGCGACGGTTCCGACGTCCATGAGAATGAGGTTGGTGCCCTGGGAGATGGCGTATTTATGATCCGCATCCTTATATGGAAGTGGAGCAACGCCGACTTCGAAGGCATCGCCGCTTGGGGCGCTGTTGGTGGCACCGGCGGAAGAGCCGATGGTCATAAGAGACTGCCAGTTCTTGAAGTAACTGGAGGAATATTTGGAGGTTCCACCATATTCGGCTGGGATAGCCAAACGGCAATTGTCATGAAGGTTCTTCATGTAGGTTAAGCCATCGATGGTCTCTTGGGTATTGAAGGCCATGTAGCCGCGTCTGGTATCGGAATCGAATTCGGTATAGGTTCCGCCCCACTGACGGATCGTGGTGATGAAGAAGTTCGCCTGTGAATCGTAAGTGAACGGGTGGAAACTGGAAGCTTCAACGGCAGAGAAGTTCAAAGCCGCGGTGACGCCGACTGGCAATTCGCTAGCTCTGTTATAGAGGTTACCGTCACTTCCTAAAATCTTGCTATAAAGACCTTTGGATTCCATGAGGTTAAGGATGGCGGCCGAGACCGTGCCAACCTCATCCCAGGTTTCAGGAACCTTGATGGCGGAGTTCTGAGCGGAAGCCCAGTCAAAGAAGGTCTTGTTGTAATACATCAATTCGGTCGATTTGTTGAATGGGACGCCCAAGGTATAGAAGCCGGAGCCGTCTTCTTTCTTTTCGATCGATTGGTTTTCGACCATGTAGTCAGCGTAGAAGTCGGAGATATTGAAATCATCGTCTCCATCGTTCTCGAAATAGTAATCGAGACGGAGGATGGAGTCGTTATCGACGTAGCTGGCCATATGGTCAGGATAGGCGAGGGTGATGCCAGGGATTTTGCCCTTGCCGGCGCCTAAGGTGATAGCCTTCTGGAGGTTATCGTAGCCGCCTTTGCCTTCGAGTTCGACCTTGATGCCGGTCTCTTGAGTGAAGAGTTCAACGACTTCCTCAAGATAGCCGCCCATATCAGAGCCGAACGGGTGCCACATTTGGATGGTGACACCGTTGGTGTCGACGGTGAAGTCGAGGTCGTATGGATTGATTTTAGTGCCACAGCTCGATAAAGAGAGAGCGGTACTAACTAGAGGCAAAAGGACCAATAATTTCTTGTTGTTTTTCATTTAGTCCCTCCTTAATGCAGATTAGCTGCGGACGTAAGCGGAGATGGTGGCGTAGGATTCTTTGAGAATGGTGTCGATGTCAGTGGTTTCCAATAAAGTACGAGACATGACGGATTCGACTTCGGTACGGACGGCGGAAGAACCGTTGAAGCCCGGGTCGACGAACTTGTGCCAGCCGGAGTTGTCGGCGTCATAAATTTCGGAGTTGGCCTTGGCGGCTTTCTTCTTGTTGGCGTCGTTCTCATCGGATGGGGTAGCGTTCAAGAATTCCTGATAGGTTTCGCTGTTATAAGCGGACTTGGTGGCTGGATAGTAACCAGTCAAAGCGCAGAAGAGACCGTTGGTTTCGCCAGTGGTCAAGTACTTAAGGGCTTTCCAAGAGGCTAAAACTTCGGTGTCGGTGCCTTTGTTCAACATAGCAAGGTTGGTACCCTGGGAGATGACGTATTTGTGGTCTTCATCCTTATATGGAACGGAGGTAACGCCAGAGGTGGACTTCAAGTTGGCGTCGGTGTAGTGGCTTAAGCCAGCGGAAGAACCGACGTTCATCATGCACTGATAGTTCTTATAGTAGTCAGAGCAATAGAGGGAGGTACCACCGAAGGAAGATGGGATGGCTAAGACATGTTCGTTGGATAAACGACGCATGAAGGCTAACATCTCACGGCATTCGGCGTTGTCATAAACGGCATAGCCCATACCGGTGGCCTGGTCGATTTCGGTATATTTGCCGCCCCACTGACGTAAGGAGCTGATGAACAAGTTGGCCTGGGAGTCATAGCCCAAGAAATAGAAGGTATCAGCGGTCGCCGTGGTCAAGTTGGCTAAGATGGAAACACCGCTTGGCATGTCGGATTCTTTGGTATAGCCGACGCCATCAGTGCCTAAGATCTGGCCAAAGAACGGAGTGAGTTTCTCAATGGCAATCTTGCCATAAGTTTCGACTTCGTCCCAAGTTTGAGGAACCTTGAGGATGCCCCAACCTTTGACGATGGTGGAATTGAAGAAGTTTTCGTTATAAACGAGGACTTCGGTAGATTTGTTGAATGGAACACCTAAGGTGTAGCCAGTGCCGTCTTCCTTGAATTCGAGCTGCTGGTTTTCGTCCATATAAGAAGGATAGATGTCATCCATGAAGGCCTGGCCTTCGGCGTCATCTTTGAAATATGGATCCAAACGGAGCTGCATGTTGGAAGCAACGTAGGAAGCAAAGTGGTCTGGATAACCGACGACGATGTTCGGATAAGTACGATGGCCAGCGCCTAAGTTAACGGCTTTCTGGAGGTTGTCATAACCACCTTTGGTGGTGTGGGTGATGGTGATGCCGGTCTTCTCAGCGAATTCTGGGAGGATCTGATCATCGAGGTAACCGGTGATATCGGAACCGAAGCCAGTCCACCATTCGATGGTGGCGCCATTGGTATCCAAATTCATGTCGACAGGACGTTCGGCTTCAAGCTCTTGAGTGCCACAGCTGGTAAGAGCCATGCTGAGCAAGCCGCCTAAGGCCAAGACTTTCAATTTTGTGCTTTTCATAATGTTTTTCTTTCCTTTTATTTTTAATAAGTTTTTGGGGTTGATTAACCTTTGATACCAGAACGGGAGATGCCGCGCATGATGTATTTGCGGAAAATCAAGAAGAAGATAAACAACGGGGTCGTGACAACGACGGAGCCGGCGATCTTAACGGTGTCGTAAGAGATTTCGCCATCGGAGGAGGTGAATAAGCTCATCAAACCATTGGAGACGAGTTTCATCGACCAGCCGAAGACCTTGTTATCGCCGGATGCGACGAGGTTTGGCCAGATGTAGGAGTTCCAAGCGCCCATCAAGGAAAGGATCATGATGGTGATGATGGTCGGCATGGCGATTGGGATCATTACCTTCCAGAGGTAGGCAAAATGTCCGTAACCGTCGACTTTGGCCGCCAAGAAGAGTTCGTTCGGAATCTGTTGGAAAGTCTGTCGTAAATAGAAAATATAGAAGACCGATACGCCATGGACAAAGATCAATGACGCATAGGTGTTCTCCCAGCTTAAGTCCATGACGGTCTGATAGTTGGTGATGACCATCATTTCGCCTGGAATCATCATGGTGCCTAAGAGAATCGTGAATAAGAGATTCTTTCCTTTGAAGTTGCAACGCGCAAAGGCAAAGGAGGCCAAGACCGTGGTGATCAAGGTGAAGAAGGTGCCGATGATGGAAACGTAAAGGGTATTCCCATAATAGAGGCCGAAGTTGATGCTTTGGCCCGAGGCACTCTTATAGGTGAACACCGAGATGAAGTTGCTCAACGTATAGTTCGGAGTTCCGTTGATCTCGTGTGTTGCTGGCGGGATGACGTGGAAGATGGAGTTGATGGTGTCATAGTCATAGTTGGAAGGATCACGGAAAGATGTGATGACCATGAAGACGAATGGGATAAGGATGAATAAGCCGATGACGCAAAGGAAGAAATAGACCAAGATTTGGCCAATCGTCTTCGAGGCTTTGTACCTTCTCATCTGAGCCGGGGTGGCAAAATACATTTCATGCGCCATATCAATACACCACCTTTCTCTTGCTCACCTGCATCTGAACGAGGGTGATGAGCAAGATGATGATTAGCAAGACGAAGGAAGCCGCGGCAGCAACGCCCGTCTTCGTAGAGTCTTGCATGGTTACATAGATATAACCTACGACGGTTTCCCAGTATTTCTGAGTGGTGCCGCCGAAGTAGTAAGCGCCGCCGCCGAATAAGGCGATGACTTGAGTGTAGCTCTTGAACGCACCGATGAAGGAAGTGATGGTGATGTACAAGATCTGCGGGGACAAAAGAGGAACAGTGATACGAGCGAAGATCGTGCTTCTGGAAGCACCGTCGATCTTAGCAGCATCGTAATACTGATTATCAATAGAGGCTAAGCCGGATTCGAAGACCAAGATCTTGAAGGCTAAGCCATTCCAAATGGCATAAATAATGATTGGGACCAACATCGCCCATTTGGAGGCGCTGGCGGATAGCCAAGCCTGCGGGGCAACCCCAAACAAGCTTAAGAACTTATTGAACAAGCCGCCGGGGTATGACGAGAAGATGACCTTGAAGACCATACCTAACGCGATGGTGTTGGTGACATACGGTAAGAAGAAGACGGTCTGGAAGAAACCTTTTAAAGGTTTAATCGCATTTAAGAAGACCGCGATCAACAAACCAATGAT
>CAYPED010000009.1:0-7113 GCA_964409745.1 uncultured Staphylococcaceae bacterium
TTCAGCAGCGCCTAAAGCACCCATCAACTGAGGATCGATTGGAAGGTCGATGACCTTTAAGTGCAAAACCTTTTGGATAGCTTCCTTAAGGCCGGCGTTCTTGGCACATCCACCAGTAAGGGTGATGGAATCGACAGCACCCGCTTTCTTAGCCATGACGAAGCAACGCTTGGCCACGGAGAATTCAATACCGGCGGCGATTTCATCCATCGGTTTGCCTTCACCGACCAAAGAGATAACTTCGGATTCGGCAAAGACGGTGCACTGAGCGGTGATAGGAATGATGTTCTTGGCTTTCAAAGATAGCTTGGAGAAATCGTCCAAACTCATTTCGAAGGCTCTGGCCATGGCTTCAAAGAAGCGGCCAGTGCCGGCTGCGCACTTGTCGTTCATCGCGAAGTTAAGGACGGTGCCGTCTTTGTCGACGGCGATACCTTTGACGTCCTGACCGCCGATATCGATGATGGCCTTAACGGATGGATCAGCGATATGGACGCCCATGGCGTGGCAGGAAATCTCGGAGATGTTCTCATCGGCGAATGGGACCTTATTACGGCCATATCCGGTGCCAACGAGATATTCCAAGTCCTTTGGGGATTTGAGGTCTGGGACCTTCTTAATGGCTTCGTCCAAGGATTCTTGGGCGGATAAGACGGAATTGATTCTGCTGCGTAATGTAACATCGGAAACGATCTTGCCGTTTTCATCAATAATCACGCATTTGGTATAAGTAGAGCCGCTATCGCAGCCACCATAATATTTCATATTATTCATTTCTCCTTATTAATTACCAAGACTTGGCATCATCGATGACTTCAAGAGATGGATCTAATGGTTCTTCACGTAAGACGGAACGCATATAACGGTTCACGTCGTCGCGGATGGACTGACGACCGATAACGCGCGGGTCCATAAGGTCGTGGTCGACCCAAACGAGTTTGATGCCGTGTTCTCTGGCTCTTTGCTCGAACAATCCGTGCATGCCATCCAAGGCCTTGCAAGAGATGTGTTCCCAAAGGATGACCATGTCGGCGCGATAGTATTCGCAGAATCTCCATAAGTCATCGAGAAGGACTTCATAACCGCCGTGGGTGCGGTTTCTCATGATCATTTCCTGATAGAGCTTGCCTAAGTCTTTGTAGGCTTGTTCGTGATCGTTAGGATCTTCGGAAAGCTGATCGAAGTAGACAAGGCTCAACATGTCGACCAACGGGAGAATGCCCCAGCAGTTCTGCAACCATGGAAGGAATTCGGTGTAGTACTGAGACTGAACGCCCCAAATGATGGCGCGGTGTCTGTATTCTGGAACGATCATCGCTTTGCGATCATAGGCTTTCTTGGCGAGCTTGGTGATCTTTTCGTCAGCCTTCAAGAAGTTTGGATCGCGGCCAGCGACGGCCATATAAGTGGTTTCGGCATAGAGGGCGAGGTTGGCGCCGATGACCTGAGGATAATCGGTTCTGGACATTTCCATCCAAGAATAACGATGTCTGTTCTCGGCGTTGTAACGCTTGATGTTCTTGTAATAAGCATCCCAGTCCCATTTCTCGCCAGTTTGATCTTCGATGAACTTGATGGCGTTTTTGATTTCCTGAGTGGCATATTCCTGAACGCCGTCTTCGGTGTGACGGAGTGGGGCGGCGATCTGGAAGGTTGGGATACCGTGTCTCTCATAGAAACGGGTTTGGATACCACCAGCGAGCAAGGAGCCGTCACAAGTGGTATTACACTGGATGGCGCAGCAGCCATAGATTGGGGCGTCTTCTTCGATGACGCATCCGGCTTCAGCGGCTGGCATTGGGCAAACGTCACCTGGCAAGCCCATTTGCTGGACGGTGTCGAGGTAGTGGGTTACGCCATCGGCTTGAAGAAGGACGGAGACGTAGACGGCCGCGGTTTCCCAAGAAACACCTTTGAGGTTAGGGAATCCGCACATGATGGCGAACATTTCGTTTTCATCCAAAATGACGCACTTCTTAGAGAATTTCTTGTTGTTTCCACATCTTTCATCGGCTTTGAAGCAGTTGTTCAACAAACCGGCGACGTCGACGATGATGGTGTCATATTCTTGATGGGCGATACGGAGATGTTCTTTTCTTAAGCCAGCGGTGTGGCGGTCAACCATCATCGGAACGGCGAGGTAGTTCTGCATCCAACGATACTTGAACATGCCTTTCAAGTTGTGAGGTTTGACCAAGAATTTCATGAGGACACCCATGGTTTTCATCCAACGGAAGAAATCATATAAGGTGTCTTTGACGCCTCTCCATTCACGGCGGCGTCTGACTTTACCTTTGGAATAAAGCTTACCGAGCTGTTCGCTTCCTATTTTGGCTCCCATATTTATTTACCTCCCTGAATCTTTTTGATTTCGATGCTTTCGACGAAGGCCTGAACACGGGTACGGATCTGGCCGGAAGTGCCAACCGCATACGGACGGTCGATGGAAAGGACTGGATATTTGTATTCTTCGCGCATGATGTAGGTGCCGGTCATACGTTCATAGGCCCACTGTTCGTAGATGATACCGTCGGCTTTGTATTTCTTGGCGATTTCATCAACGTATTGCTTTCTTCTCTGCATCTTAGCGGAGTTCATATGACGTGGGCACATGGTGTTATGCATGTATTGACGGCAAATCTGAGTGAGGACGTCTTCTTCATCATTGAGGACGATTTCCTTTCTGCCTGGCAACGAACCATAGCAGAATCTATCGGCCACGACGAGGGCGCCGCTATCTTCGATGAGCTTGATCATGTCGACATCATCGATTTCGGAACCGACGACCGCGACACGGGCTCTCCACTTCTTCTTTTCATCTGGTTCACGGGTCTTGAGCTCTTCTAAGGTTTCCTTGAGTTTGTCTAAGATAAGATCGCTTGGGCAAACATAGGAAACCATGCAGATGATATGGAATTCATAACCGGTGATGCGTGGGTTGTCTTCCTTACGGAAATCGCCGATTTGATTGATTACCGACGCCATTTCGTTATATTTGGCCACGGCTTTTCTCATGGCTTCATCTGAAGTGTCGATACCCCATTTATCATGTAAAGGAGCGAGAATCTTGTCTTTGCACTGCTTGATGTACATGTTCAAAGCGTTGTCGTCGTCCTTCATTGGGACCTCAAGGTACTGATAGAAGAAATCTTGCTTATCGTTAACCTTAAGCAATTCCATGTTCTCGACGCAGCGGTTGATCATGGTACAGCCGTCTGGGGCGATCATGCAGTCCAAGAACTGATAACCACCTTCGATGGCACGTTCGAGCAAAGCCCTGGTGTACTCACATAAGAAGCTGGTCATGTAGTAAGTGCCCATTTCCAGCGACCCGGTGCGAGGGGCTCTGAGACGGACAGGGAAGCAGCCATCGAGGTTTAGTAAAACCTCCGGAACGGTGAAGCAAACCGAACCGATGCATTTCCTGCCTTCTTCCTTCGCTTGACGGACCAATTCGTTGTTGGCGTCATCGAGAAGGTGTTCAAAGTAATAGAGATGTTTTAGGTCTTTCATTCTCTTCTCCTAATTGATTATTTCTAAAGCCTTTAAAGCGGCTTTGGTTTTGATGTAAATCGGCGATTCCTTATCTAATAAGAAAACTGAATCGCCACGCATATCGGATAAGGACATGTTCTTATCTTCTTCAATATAAGCAAGGATTGGGATATCCCCGGCTTCTAACTTGCCTTCATAGGACATATCCACCAAGAGGTTGATGATGACTCCCGCGGTTTCGAACATGGTGAGATTTTTGGCCACCTCGTAGATGGTTTTAACGACATTAAGGCCTTTCTTCGAACCATCGGAAACCAATAAAAGATGGGTTACTTTTTCCATAACCCTGCGGTTGACTTGTTCAATGCCAGCTTCTCCGTCGATAACGACATAGTCGAAGTTATTGGCGATGAGACTGATGACTTCTTTTAGATAGGCATTGACCTTGCAATAGCAGCCAGCGGATTCTGGACGGCCAATAGCAAGAAAAGAGACGTTATCGAATTCGATTAAGGCGTCATACATCCTGTATTTGGCTTCGGAAAGGACTTCGATGGCGGCGGAGGTATCACCGGATTCAACGTTGCCGATGAATAACTTTCTGATGTCATCGACGGTGGAAGAAACTTCCACTCCTAAGGCGGTGGCTAAACCAACCGCTGGATCGGCGTCGATGGCCAATATTTTCTTATCAGGATACGTTTCCTTTAAGTGACGGACCACTAAGGCGGAGATGGAGGTTTTCCCCACTCCTCCTTTGCCACACAGGGCGATGATTTTCGGTTCCATTAGTTCTCGCCCTCACTGGTTTTGATAAGGATGTAGTTATTGACCATATCGGCCTTCTCTAGCTCTCCTTTGACTTTCAAGGTTCTTTCCATCAAGTCAACGAAAGTAATCTCTCCGTTTTGGCATTCAAAGGACATCACGTTCTTCATGATGACATTCTCTGGAGAGACTTTGTTTTTATAAGCGATGGATAAGCACATAACTATTTGTTCAGTTTTTCTAAAGAAGAGGAAAGCTTTTTGTTCCCTTTCTTATATTCTTTGATGGCGTCCATCACATCGTTATAGGCGTCCAAATTGCCGGATTCTTTTAGAGAAACAGATAAATCCTCAAGCTCTTTGGTATGAGACTCATTGTGATTTACCAAATAAGAGATAAGCGCTTTGAGTTCGTCGGCGGATTCTTTATTGTTCATGATTGTCACCCGTGCTTAGTAAGCACTTGTTAATAACAAGACTACTCTTATTGCCTATTCTATTCAAATAAAATAAGCGGCTTAAAAAACTTATTTTTTATCGTCAATTTAAGGTGAATGGTTATTTACCTACAAAAGGACGCACTTATAGCTAATTCTTCTTCTAGTTGGCAAATAATTTCTTATAATTATTTCTACCCATCGAAAAGCGGTGGGTGATATCACTCATTTGGGGCCGTTCTGGCTTTGACGGGGAGATATCTTGCTTAGATTGCAGCAAGGTGGCGACTTACGCCAAAAAACAATAACTGACAAATCTGTCAAACCTTGGATGCTCGGTTCTTCCAACCGCGTCCTCGCTCGCGCCTAATTAGAGCTCCCGACACAGGGATCCCGCTTAGCGGGACGAGCACGTCCACACTCAGGTTCTCACCTTGCTGTGTGCTGGGCGTAAGCATAAGGTGATAAGCGACCTCCTTGTCCGGCGGGGGAAGACGAAAACCTTACGGACGCCCTCATCTCCCAACCGTTTCTGCCGGGGATATGAGGTATTGGGCAGAGACTAAGCTGTAGATGTCTTTGTGAGAATTTCTTCGGACAGGGGTTCGATTCCCCTCGGCTCCACCAATCGATGTCATTTAACACGGGTTGCCGTGTTTTATTTTTGCCTTGAGAAGTTAACCCATTTTATAACATTTGGCGTAAAATGGGTAAATTCCGACATCTGCTTTATGACATAAAAAAAAGACCGCTCATATTGCCGGGCGGCCTTTCTTTTATTAGTAGGCTTCGACTTCGAGAATGGCGTTCCCATTATAGACATAGACTCTAACTTCTAAGGCCATAATGCAGAAGTCATTCATGATTCGGTAAGTGATAGTCCATCCACTGACTGTCTTGGTCTTGGTGGCGCTGATCTCGGATTCAACCCATCCATCTTCTCCAGAAACTTCAAATCCTTCTGGGATAAGCTCGCTTTGTACTAACGTCTTCAAGGTTTCAGCATCGTAATCAGACCCGAAGTTCGCCTTTAAGGTATCAAAACTGACCCAAATGCCATCTTCTTTCTTGGCTTCGGTGATGGTGGCTGAATACCCTTTGGCTTCAATGACGGCGGCAATGGCTTGTAGAGCGCTCGCCGGGGTATAGTAATTGACCTTTTGAGCGGTTACCACACAAGTGGCGGTATAAGTCTCCCCGGTGCCAGGAACGGTGCAAGAAGCGGTGATGGTGGCGGTGGTGCCTTCGGCAACATCGGAAGCGACAGTAACCACACCCTTATCGCTAACGGCAATCTTTCCAGAGGCATCGCTAGAGGTGTAAGTGACATCGTATGGAAGCATGCTCTTGTTGATTGTCAGTTGATTCTCAATACCAATACCGACAACCTTCTCGCTAGCAGTGAATTCAATCGATGGGGTATGGGCTTCGCCGGAACCAGGATGGATGAAAATGGTGGTTTCGCCATCATTGTCATGGGTTGGGAGAGCATCCCCGGTGAAGGTTACGGCGATGGTGCCGGTTGGGTCTTCCCAAACGGTGTTCAAATCATCGTCGGTTGTTTCATACCAAGCCAAGTTATACAAAGCTTGTCCATAAGCAGTGGCGGCCTTCAAATTGCCATCATAGATGGAAATCAAGATGCCTTCTTCTTTATAGGCTAGAGACTCGGCTAATGGCTTAACTAAACCATCGATTGCGGAAGGAAGTCCGTAACTTTCAGGATCGCTAACGATAGCGTCATAGTAGTAAGCGTATCTTTCCTTGTAATAATCCTCGCCGTAGACCTGATATTTGACCTTCTTTTCAGGATAGCTTAAGTAAGAAGAGTCGAGAACCGGCATGGTAATACCGTCTATCTTCAATACATTGGATACCGTGTCATTAACGACATCGGTTGGCCAAGAATCAACGAAAGTGCTGCTTGGAGAGACAACTTCTGCCGATAACATAAACCCAACCAAATATTCCTGATTGTCATCAAGAATCATATATGGATGGAGATATAAGGTTTCATCCCAAGTTAGACCGAAGAATGTTGCTTCATCGTAGACATACATTTCATAGTCGTAAGAAGAATCAATGTCATCGGTGTAGAAATAATAGACATCATTCTTGACGTAGGTTTCGTAAGTTCCTCCGTCAGCGATGTTGAACTTTGGGATCTCCACTCCAGATTTCTCTTTGATTTCGTTGATGATGTCGGTTGGCCAACTATCGTGGCTGGTCATCTTCGGGGTATATTCGAAATAGAAGATGTTGCCGCTGTTATAGGAGAGCAAAGCTTGGATTGTAGCGCCTCCCGCTAAAGTCTTCTTGAGGTAATAAGCGTCAAAACTCTGGCTGATGGTCTCATCAATTTCGAAGCCCGCGGTCTTAAGGAGGACGGAATATACACCGGATAAGTCGGCATA
>CAYPED010000009.1:7123-12344 GCA_964409745.1 uncultured Staphylococcaceae bacterium
AGTCAACGATATATAAGGAATTAAGCGCAGCCTTGGAAACGATTGGATCTGAGCAGATTTCTAACCAAGGAAGATTGGAGGCAATAACGTCCTTAATGGTGGCGGATTCATCATCAGTCCAATTGGTTCTCTTGCTCTTAGAAGCGTTCAAATCGTTGTAACATCTGATGTAATTACATGGGGTGTCTCCGTCAGCAGACCAGAAATATCTAAGGTCATAGCCAGTTGATGCATCCGATGAGGCTCTGGTACATTCAACAAATTGGATGTTGTCGGAATCCTTTTTAACCGGATTATTGTTATAGCCTTTGATGACGTTCCAGCCGAATTCTTCCAAGTCCGCGTAATAGTTGATTAAGGTGAAAGTATCGGCTTCATCAACAATCTCGAGGTATTTACCGCCATAAGAGGTACTATAGGCTTCTCTGACGATGGTTTTATCGGAGAATAATCCGGCAGGGGATGGCAAAACGGTTCCGCAATATTTCATCATTAAGGTCTTGGCGGCTTCGCTCCATTGATGTGATGGGGTTACGGCGCTAGAACCGGAATCTGAAGAGGTATCGGAACTTGGAACATCACTGGAGATATCGCTGGAATCCGACTGAGTTTGATTGCAAGAGGTTAATCCTCCAATTAACGAAAATATCGCAGCGGTTGATAAGCATGTCTTTAGTAATTTTCTCTTTTTCATGTTGAACCTCCGTGATTTCAAAACGAATAGGTATCGGCTTATTTTACAACTAATACGTTCTGATAAGCAGCGATAACGTTGTTATAGGTGGCGTTGATGTAAGTTTCAATGGATTTATCCATGCAGGCATCGACTAAGACATTGATTTTGGTCTTATAAACCGAGTCGTTGATATAGTCGGAGACACGAGCAGCGATGACATTTGAACGTAAGTCAGCAACATCGGATCCTTCGACTGGTAAGGATGGGTCAGCGGTGATATTTCCGGTCAACGCGGTGTTGGTTGGAAGAACGCCATAGTCATAGTCGGCTAAAGCGACAGCCAAGGTTTCTTCACTTAAGGCTTTGATATTGCTTGGAAGATTGACCGGGTTGCCATTGGCATCAGTCTGATAAGAAGCAATAACGCCATTCTTGACCAATAAGTCCAAGGCACGGGTTTCATTGGTGCCGTCATTACAAATGACGAAGGTGGAAGTGGTCTTCTCGGATTCAAATTGAGCGGCGGTCTTTTTGCCAGCATAGATTCTCAATGGTTCATAGTGAACGGTGGCCGCTGGGAAGAGGGTCTTATATTCATAATCGACATTGTAGTTGGTATTGCCGGTTTCCCACTCCTGGAGATACGGGCGGTGCTGGAAATAGTTGGCATCGTATTCCTTGTTCTTCACGGCGTCATTCTGGATAGACCAATCAAGAACGGTGGTTTCGAGTTTATAGCCTTGTTTCTCTAAGATTGGTTTGACGGCGTTTTCTAAGATGGCTTCATGCGGAAGCGAAGAGCAGCAGACGGTGATGATGTGGTCATCGTCGTATTTGTTGTTGCCACAAGAGGCAAGGGCGAGGACGGATAAGACTCCGGCTAAGATAACAGACTTTTTCATTTTGCGATTCTCCTTTTATCAAGTTTTTTCGATAGAGCCAAGCCAGCTTCTTGGATGATGGTGACCAATAAGACGGCGATTAAGATCAATACCCAGAACTCCCATGACTCAGTGAAGGTTCTGGTGTTTTTGGTATAGAAGTTCCAAACTTCCCCAATGACGCCTCCGGCTCCTAAGTTGTAGGCGAAGGCGGTATAGCCGATGACATTTACCAAGGTTAGGGCTACGCCTGTAAGCAATGAGCTTCGGGCTTCAGGGAGATAAACTTTGGTGATTATTTTCCAATTGGAGGCACCCATGGATTTGGCCATTTCGACCACTCCTGAATCCACATCGTTCAAGCTTTGCTCAACCAATCTGGATACGAAGGCGAAGGTTGAGAAGAACAATGGGATTATCATCGTGTACCATTCTCCGGTTCCCCTGCCCATGATGGCGCGGGTCAATGGAAGAAGGATAACGGTAAGAATCAGACATGGGATGGAACGAAGGAAGTTGACTATCGTTCCTAAGATGAGGTTAAGAGGTTTGTTCGGTCTAATTCCTTTGGCAGAGCTGTTTTTTAATAAGATTCCTAATGGAAGACCGATCACATAGGCCAATAAGGTGGATAAGAAGGTCATCCCGATGGTTTCGCCGATAATCTTTCCCCATTCGATGGTGATTAGTAAGTTCATAACGAATCGACCTCCTCATATTTGATGCCGGTCAATTCCAGGAATTTCCTTAAACGTGCGGCATCTTTCTCTTCCGATGGGCGTTTGATGACCGTCTGGCCATAGACCTTTCCGTCTACCGTCTTGGTATCAGCGTATACAATCGATACTTGAATGCCAGCTTCGGAGACAATCCTGGAGATTATTGGGTCATCCGCATTGCCATCGAACAAGATTCTCACGAAGGAGCCTTCTTTAAAGGTCGTATGGACCGCATTGACGAAGACGATGCGTTTGGCAATCTCGGTCTTCGGACTCAGGAAGACTTCTTCCAATGGGCCAGATTCGACTATTTTGGCCGAATCGATGATGGCCACTTTGTTGCATATCTCTTCAATCGCATTCATTTGGTGGGAAATCATGACGATGGTGATATTTCTTTCCTCCGCCAATGACTTTAACAATTGAAGGATTGAATGAGTTGTCTCGGGGTCTAAAGCGGACGTTGCTTCATCGCTGAGGATGATTTTCGGATTCAAGACCAAGGCTCTGGCGATGGCTACTCTTTGAGCTTGACCACCAGATAATTGGGATGGGTATTTGTTGACTTCGTTTTCCAATCCGACACGCTTCAAGGCTTCCAAGGCGATGGACTTCCTATCTTTTTTCGGCGTTTTGTTGATGTCCAATGCAAACATTACGTTCTGCAAGGCTGTTCTTTGCTGCAAGAGATGGAATCCTTGGAAGATCATGGCGATTTCCGTTCGATCTTTCCTATCGACTGGATGCTTGGGGTCGCATAGCAATCGTCCTTCGTAATAGATCTCGCCTTCATCGAAGGTCTCAAGACCATTTATGCATCTTACGAGGGTGCTCTTTCCGGCCCCGCTTAAACCAAGGATGCCATATATGTCGCCTTTTTCGATGGACAAACAAATATCATCGAGGACCTTATGGTCACCGAAGCTTTTGGTTAGATGTCTTATTTCTAATTCGGCCATACGTTCCTTTCCGGATGGCCTTTTAAATAAAAACCGGCTCATCCTTAAACGTTCTTAAGGACGAAACCGCAGGATTCCGTGTTACCACCTTAATTCATCGAATTATCGCTAATCCGACCTTATGGAGTGCTATCACACTCCGAAGCTATAACGGGCTTACCCGGAAATGGCTACTTGCTTTCACCATCTCAGCTCCAAGGCCATGTTCGCCGCCTTTTCACCATCCCGCTTCCACCATCCGGGACTCGCTATCGGCTACTAGGAGAGGTTACTCTTCCTTTTCAAAGCTGATGGCAAAACTATAAAGACCCATTTCCAATCTTCAAGCGTTTTTTACTTATTTATCGTTTTATTTTGCTTCTCTATTTCTTGTTGGTTTCTTTTATTTATAGAAAGAATTGACAATTTTTCCGTTTCGTTCATTCTTTTTACTATGTGTTGCGTCTTATAAACGCAACGGTATTTGGAGACGTATATTTATGAAAAAGATGCTCAGATACGTATCGGTATTATCGATCGCTTTATTGCTTGCTAGTTGCCAAATCAATGTTGGTCCGACTAGTTCGGATTCTTCTGATGACCCGGTAGATTCCACCTCTTCGACTGGAGGGGATTCCAGTTCTTCTGGTGATGACAAGAGTTCATCTTCTTCTCCGGACGAGTCGTCTTCTAGTTCCAGCAGCGATGATCACTCATCCTCTTCTTCAAAAGATGACTCCAGTTCTTCATCTTCCAGTGAACCTGACGTTCCTACAAAGACCAAATTAGCTTATACGTATGACGATTACTTTGAGAACTGCTATTACACCAAAGCGAACAAGCCGGTGGATAACGCTCCAACTATTGGTTCTGCCAATTTATTAGTCCTTCCTGTCTGGTTTACCGATTCTGGAAACTATGTCACCTCCGATGATGGCAAAGAAAACATCAAGAACGATATTGAGGTTGCTTTCTTTGGCACTGAGGCTCAAACCGGATGGCATTCGGTTCGCTCTTTCTATGAAGGCGAATCCATGGGTAGGTTGACTGTCGATGGCAAAGTGGCCGATTGGTATGATTGCACCTATGCTTCGACTGATGTTACCGACAGTGACACAACCAATGATGTCGTCGTGGCCGCGGTTTCCAACTATTTCGGCAATAATACAAGGGACAGCAGAAAGAACTATGACGCCAATGGCGATGGCTTCTTAGATGCCGTTGTCATCATTTATGCCGCTCCGAACTATGGCGATTGCTATACGGTGGATCCAAGCGATACCAACTGCTCAAATGACAACCTTTGGGCTTACTGCTATTGGATGCAAGGCGACAACAAACAAACAAGAAACAAAAAGAATCCAACTACCAACACCTATTTCTGGTCTTCCTACGACTTCATGTACAGCCAAGAGCAAGCCAAGCAAAAGACTGGCAAAGCTTATGGCTATGGCGATAACGCCAACTTCGATATCGACGGCCATACCTATATCCACGAAATGGGCCACGCCTTCGGATTAGATGACTTATATGACTACAGTGACCACAGCTATTCGCCGGCTGGTGATTTAACCATGCAGGACTATAACGTCGGCGGTCATGATCCATATTCCGTTATGGCTTATGGCTGGGCTGATCCATATATTGCCAAGAAAGCTGGCAAATACACCTTGAAACCATTCCAGAGCAGCCATGATGTCTTATTGCTTACCCCGTTATGGAATGACTATGATTCTCCGTTTGATGAATATATCTTGGTCGAATTATATACGCCGACCGGAATGAACAAGATGGACGCCGACCATGCCTTGGATGGCAGAGCCGCCTTGCCAAGCAATACGGGCATTCGTATTTGGCATATCGATGCCAGGCTATGGGGTATTGTAAACACTAAGACCTTTAGCGAGGATAATCTCACCAGCAATGTCGTCGGTAACTATGAGGCTGGCGTCTTGCAGGCTTTCTCCAATACCTATAAGGCTGGTGGGAACGGCACTCCTTTAGGGA
>CAYPED010000010.1:0-11580 GCA_964409745.1 uncultured Staphylococcaceae bacterium
TTTGGTTTGAGGGAATAACATCGTCCTTTTAAAAACTCCGACGACTTCCATCGTATAGCCATCTTCGCCGCATTGCTTAGCAAAACGTCTTACCAAATCGGTGTCCATCGCGGTTGAAGCAATGATTTTTCCATCCAAGCAAGTGACTGAGCCGCAACTTCCGATCCAACCATCGAAAACAATGCCTTGTTCAAAGGTTCCGAGTCTTTCCATCGAATGGTACGGCCTAGAGGTGCAAAGCACGCATTTGATGCCTTTGCTTTGAAGTTTTTTGATGGCCTCTAAGCTCTTTTTCTTCCATTCTTGATGGGCGTTGTCGTACAACGTTCCGTCAATATCAAAAAAGGCGATTTTTATCATCGCTTTGATTATATCAAAAAAGACTCGGAAATTAATTCCAAGTCTTATTGAATTCATCGAATAGCGCTTTGTTGAGTTTCTTCATCTCTTCCGGCTTAACTTTAACGACCTCTCGATCATAAGTGATAAGACCGTTGGTTTCGCCTTCGACATCAGACCATTGAGTCAAGACAATCGTTGATAATCCTTCTTTGGAAACCATTGGAAGCAAATCATCCAGAAAACACTTCTCATAAGCCTTCAAAAGCTTGTCGGTGTTGCCATATTTTGCGTATCCGAACTTTTTGGTAGCCGGAGAATGGCCCGGAACCGCATAAGCAAACCCGCCAAACTCAGACAAGGAGAGGATTCTTCCTTTTTCATTCTTCATAGCCGGTTTGCGGAAATAAATATGATGGCTATCGAAGTCTCCGGATTTGGTATCGAACCAGCCCGAAGTTGAATCAACCAATCTTTGGTCATCAAGGAGTTTCAAAACTTTAGTCAATCTAACGGAGTCAAACTGTCCCCAGCCTTCGTTGAACAAAGTCCAAGCGATGATGGATGGATGCTTGTTAAGAAGTTTCACGGTCTTGGCCATATCAACTTCGAATTGTTTTCTAGAAAGCTCGTTGTCACGCTTCATCAACTTATAGTTGGTGTCGTCATAATTGAGTTTGAGGAACGGCGCTAAAGCGATTCGGGCCATTGGTATTTTGCCACCCGAATTGACCATGTCTTGGATTACCAAAATGCCTAAGCGGTCGCATTCATAATACCAACGAGGGGATTCGATTTTTATGTGCTTGCGCAAAGTGTTGAAACCAAATGTTTTAACTAGTTCCAATTCCTTAGAAATATCTTCTTGGGAGATTGGCGTCATGCCGGATTTTGGAGACCAGTATCCTTGGTCTAACAATGCGCTTAAAAAGATAGGTTTCCCGTTAAGGGCAATCAAACCCATTCCGTTCTTTTCAATTTTCTCAATTTTTCTAACACCAAAAACGGAATGAACAACATCCTTGCCTTTGCTGGCCTCAACCTCATAAAGGTTGGGTTGTTCTGGCGACCACGGATAAAAGTTATCAGCTAAATTGAAGATGACTTCCCCATAGGTGTCGGTTTTGCCTTTCAAGATTTCGCCTTTTGGGGTAGTTACTTCAACTTTTGCGTCACCCACGTTGTGGCCGAAATCGATAATCAGTTTCTTCTTATCGTAATTGGCGTTGATATCAATCTTATCGAACCTAAATCCGTCAGGAAGGTATTCGACATAAACGTTGCCCCAAATGCCGGAAGTGCCTTTATACCAGATGGTGCCTGGGCTCAAAGTCTGCTTACCTCTGGCGAAAACATCAGAAGATGTATCATCTTTGACGTGTAGCTCAATAACATCGCCTTTCCTCAAATGAGGAACGATGATAGAAAATGGCCAATACCCACCTTCGTGATGGGTAGCAAAGGTGCCATTCCAATAGACATCACAGATTTGATCAACCGCTTCAAAATATATTTGGGCTTCTTGGTCAGCAAATTCATTGTCTTCATCAATCACCAAACGATAGTGCATCATATGATGGGGTTTGATGGTTTTGTTGATACCGCTCATTTCGGTTTCCGGAGCAAAAGGAACGAGAATCTTCTTTTTATAGTCTGGCTTCTCGCCGTTATTGAGATCAAAATCCCACAAGCCATTCAAAGAAAAGGTGTTTTCTCTAGCAAAATATGGATTAAAAGCGTTTTCCAAGGAAATTTTATTCATAGAATAATCATACAACTTCGGAACATAAGAGTAGAATAGCCATGTAGGTAAAAGCGTATGACACAGATTGAAATTGTTAAAAAATATCTGGAATCTAAAGGCTTAGATGCTTGGATTTTAGTCGATTATGAGAATCGTAACCCAGCCATTGTCAGCTTTCTCGGAAGAAAGATGCTGACCAGGAAAATTTTCCTTATTGTTCCAAAAGATGGCAAACCCTACATCATTTGCCACTCCATCGACACTGTGTTCTTAAAGGACAACAAAGATTTTGATCTTCGTATCTATAAGACTTGGCAAGAGATGCTCAGCTTAGAAAAAGAATCTTTCTCTTCATACAAAACCGTCTGCATGGATGTTTCGGATGATGGTTTGTTGCCAAGGGTGGCCCTAGCTGACTACGGTTCGGTCGACTTCATAAAGAAGTTGGGAGTCAACGTTGTTTCTTCCGGAGATATTCTTCAAAGATTGACAGCCGTTCTCGACGATGAATGCAAAGAGTTGCAAAGAGAGGCCAATAAAAAGGTTTTAGCCATCAAGGATGAGGCCTTCAAAAAGATCGCTTCTGACATCAAGGCCAACGGCAAGTCCAACGAATATGAAGTTCAGCAATTTATCTGCAAGCGTTTTAAAGAAGAAGGCATGACTTGGGACGACGATCCAATCGTCGCCATTGGTCCGAACGCCTCCAATCCTCATTATGGACCAACCTTAGAAAAGAACGACGATATCCACGAAGATGATTTAGTCCTTATCGATATGTGGGCCAAGATGGATACGCCTAAAGGTGTTTACTCCGACATCACCTGGATGGGATATGTCGGTGAAGAAGTTCCTGAAGTCTATGAATCTAGATTCCAAATTCTTAAAAAGGACGTTGATTTGTGTGTTGAATTTCTTCGAAAGAATATCGGAAAACGCCCGGTTTCAGGTTATGAGGTCGATGATGTTTCTCGTAAATACATCAACGAACAAGGTTATGGCGAGTATTACACCCATCGCGTAGGTCACAGCATTGCCATCGATGTCGGCCCACACGGATGCGGCGTCAACATGGATAATTACGAAACTCACGATTTCAGAGAAATCATTCCGAATGTCTGTTTCTCTCTGGAGCCAGGTATCTACGCCCCAGACTTCGGCATGAGAAGCGAGACCAATGTCTTAATCGACGAAGACAAGGTCGTCGTTGTCGCAGGCAGACAAGATCACATCATTCCAATCTTAAAATAAGCAAAAGAAAAAAAGAGAGGCCGGCAGGGGTCTCTCTTTCTTTATAGGAAGGACACGGAAGGTTATTTGATGTCGATGCGATGCGAGGCTTCAACTTTCGGCTGTTCTTTCGGGAAGCGAATGGTAAGGATGCCGTTTTCGAAGTTGGCGGTGATGGTCTTTTCATCAACTTCGCCAATGCGGAAGCTACGCGAACCGCTCATATAAGTGCGTTCCTTGAGCGCATACTTCTTGTCTTTCTTTTCCTCTTTGTGGGAAACGGAGACGGTGAGGTATTCGTTCTTATATTCAATGCTGACGTCTTCTTTCTTGACGCCAGGAAGTTCAACATCGATGGCGTATTCATCGCCGTCATCGTATATGTCGCTTCTCATCGCCATTGGGGCTTCATCAGAGAAGAAATCATGAAGTAAGTCATAGGGTAAGTAAGAATTGTTTCTGCAAGTAA
The DNA here is from genome assembly GCA_964409745.1 of uncultured Staphylococcaceae bacterium. GTDB lineage: Bacteria > Bacillota_I > Bacilli_A > RFN20 > CAG-826 > UBA4951. The sequence goes on from CAYPED010000010.1 coordinate 3,783, forward strand.
GATACATAAGAATCTCCTTTCAAACCATTTGGTTTTTAGCACTCGTTCTTCCTAAGTGCTAACTATATTCTAGTCACTCTTTTAGCACTGTCAACACCTAAGTGCTAATTTTTTTCAAATTATTTTTATTGAGCCTTTTTATTTCACCCTCAACTTCGTTGCGGTAAGCAAAAATGTCCGGCGCAATGCCGAAATTTTTCTTACTTTTTTGGTAATATTCATCAAAAAGTTGGTTTGTTTTTAAAAATAATTCGTTTAACTTCTCTTTTTGTTTTTCGCCTCCAAAAGCCAAAAAAGCCTCCATTAAGTAAGGCTCTAGTTCCCTGGCGTCGAACTCTCCGGATCTGCACCTCCTAAAAGGGTCCATACATTCAGAAAGCAGTTTTTCATAATAGGCCACGAATTCGAGGCAGCCCGTCTCGTTGTTCTTATAAGTTATATCCATATTAATTAATAGACACGCGAGAGACGGATTTACAAAAAAGCCACCCTCTCGGATGGCTAATTTGATTTAAGGTTAATAACTTATTTCTTCTTCCAAGCAAGAACGCCGGTTCCAATGGAAAGGATAGCGGCAACGATGGCGGCAGCGCTAGAAATGATGGTGCCGATGCCAAGCTTAAGATCGTAAAGGGCTTTGATGGAAGCGTTGTCGGCTAAGCCAGTGGTCTTTTCGCAGCAAAGGAAGAGAATACCGAAGATAGCTTCTAACAAACCGCCAAGGATGAATAAGAAACCAGAGAATTTCTTGGACCCTTTTGGATTTGGGAATAGCAAGATGGTAGCGATGAGTTGGAACGCGACACCGATGACAACCAAGGTGAAGGCAGCGATGTTGGCGGCGCAAGCTTCTTGGATGTATCCGTCGGCCCAGTTGCCGAAGATAACGGTGTAGCCAGTCCATTCAATAGTAGCAACTCCGGTGCCACCAGCGACTTTAAGGGCGGCGGTGATGCCATTACCAACTGGAGCAACGAAGACGGCAATCGCCAAAGCGAAGACGATAATACCGAGGAGGTTCAATAATTTATTGCTTTTCATAATCAATCCTTCCGTAAATACTTGAATATCTTAATTAACGAATTGGTCTTAATCAATAAAGATTAAGCTTTCGTAATGGTTAGAACGGCTTTCTCATTCGAAATCGAGTTGACGGTGACGCTCCATGGAAGAGAGGTTCCGTCGTTCATCGTGCTCTTGCTGTTGAAGTAGTAGGATGGGAAAGATTTAGCGTAACTCGAATAAGAGAAGGTCTTTCCGGCGGTGAATAACGAAGAGTTGGTGGCCATATAGGCTTGTCTGGTGCTGCTATCGTATTCGGTGTCGTAGTTCTTTTTGCTGCCGCAGTCGATAAGTTGAATCAAGCGATGGGCGAGATTACCGACATTGCCATTAACCATGTTATAGTAAGCGGTGTTACTGTTAGCTTGATAGACGGCATCGTCATCAGAGAAACTATCGACATAACGCTTAGCGTTACTGTTGGAATCAAGTTCAACCAACCTAGCATCAATGTGCCAGATACGGATGCCTTTGTTGGTCATGCCTTGAACGCCGTTGGAGTAGGCCGATTCACTATCAGAGGCATTTAATCCTTCTGGAGTGTAATATTCGAGAATCATATATTCATCAAACGCCATTCCGTTCCAACCGCCCGAAGTCGGGAGGATGAGGAATTCGCCAGAAGTGGCCATTGGTTTAAGCTCAACGGTGCAGCTGGAGCTGACAACATATGGGCTGACCCAACCCAAGGCAAACTTGGAGAAAGAGTTATGATCGATGACGTTAGCGTCCATCATATCAACCCAACCAGTTGGGCCGTAGTTCCTTGTATAATCGTCACAGTCAGTGGAAACATAGTAATCATCCAATCCTAACAAGTGGCCGGTTTCGTGAATAAAAGTATGCGCATCTCGCTTGTTTTTGCCATAACCTTCATACATGAAGTCGTAAGAAGCCCAAGCATAATGATAACCAACTGGGTTTGTTTTGAGCTTATCTAAATCAGACTGATATTTGATGTTATCAAAGACGGAGTTATCGAAATAAGTGTAAGCCCAATAGGTGTTGCTATCCATCGAGCTATCGTTTTGGGCGTTAGGCGCGCCATAAACGAGCCAAACAGCATCGAAGAAACCATCATGGTTGGTATCGAATTCAACACCGCTGGAGCTATAAGTGGATTTATACCACTTAACGGCGTTTTCCAAGATGGTCCAAGTTGGATCATAACTGCTGTCGGAGGAAGTTAGCCTCGCCAATTGCTTTGAAGTATAGCCACAGTCATACCATTCAGAAACGGCACCCTGAATATTAAGTTTCCCAAAGGAAGACTTGTAATAGAACGAAGAAACGGACTCCCATCCGGTCTCTTCGGATTTGCCAAAGAAAGTTTTATAAATATCGCTTCTTACTTTGTCGGTCGCTGTGCTGGTGTAATCTCTCAATTTGACAGGGATAACCAAAATTCTCGGAGAACCGGTCGATGGGAAATTGACGGTCCAGGTGGTTTTGCCAACACGTTCATAAGTGTCTTTGGTATTCGCGGAAACTTTAACTCCAGAAGTGGAATAAGTCGGGTTATGGGTATCACATCCGAACTCCGAACCATCGTTGGTGTAGCTATACAAGCCATTGTTGGTCGGGATTTCTTCATCCGAAACCGAACTATCATCACGAATAAGGTCGTTGATAAAATCGCATCCGGTCAACGAAAGTGCGGAAGCTACTGCAAGGAATAGGAATTTGCTCTTTTTCATATAATGAATTCCTCCAAGCCGATATTATGCACACGCGAAAGAAAAAAGAAAACTCCGAACTAACGGAGTTTCCTCTACTTATTTGAGAGATTCTTTTTGCTGGTTAAGAAATTCCTTCGTCAGCTTGATTTGCTTTTGCTCATCTTCGCTTAATTTGTCATAGAGTTTGATGAACGAATCGATGTCTTTCAACTTCTTATCCTTTGGATAATTAGGGTTGGAGACATTGGCGGACAATCTCTTTTCAGCGGCTAAGGCCCTTTCCAATGGAGTCTTTTTCGGAGCGGCTGGTTTCTTCTCTTCTTTCGAAGGGGCTTCGACTGGCTTTTCCTCAATTGGCTTAACTTCCTCTACCTTTTTCTTGGCAGTGGTGGTTTTGGCCTTTGGTTTGGAAGTGGTCTTTTTGCTGGTTTTGGCAGCAGGCTTCTTCTCAACCTTTTCCTCAGCTTTCTTTTCAACCGGTTCGGCTTCTTCAACCTTAGGTTGTTCGGCCTTAACTTCGACTGGCTTGGTTTTTGGAGCCGCAGGCTTCTTAGCTGGCTTTACCTCTTCCTTTTTCGCTTCGACAGGTTCTAAGGAAGTGGCGGCTTTATAGTCGCGTTCGGTTTTCTCAACCACAACTTTCAAGCCTTTGACATTCACGGTGATGCTATCGCCGGTCTTGACCAAATTGGTGGTCGGAAGTTTCTCGGTTAAGACATCTTTGGTGATATCAACTGGACCATGGACTGCCTGTAGGTAAGGAATTGATGGATCGCGGACCAAAACATTTAAGCGTTTGGCCGAAGCGATGGCGGCATCAACCGGGGTGGCGCCGAAATCATAGAACAATCTCGGTGTTTTTGGTTCAACCGGTTTCTCTTCTTTCTTCGGAGCGACCACTTTAGCGGGTTTCTGCTCGATTTTCGGAACCGAAACAGGCTTGGCTTCAATGGCTTTGACGGTTGTTTCTTTTTGTTCAACCTTTAAGGTTGGTTTTTTCTCTGACTTTGGTTCGAGTTTCTTGAACTCTTTGGTTTTTGGGGATGCGAACGAATGACCTTCTAATTGCCCGCCGGCGTTGATTTTCATAACGGCTAAAAATCTTCCGTTTTGGGAACCAAGCAAGTTAAGTTTCAACAAATCCTGAGCCAGATTCTTATCTTGGGTAATGACTAAGACTCTGTAATGAATTCTGAATAAGGTCGCATGGGCTAAAATAGATGGATCAGCGAAGGTGTCGCCTTTGGTTTGCTGCCTTCTTAATACGACGGGGATACGGTATTTTTTCTTTGCGTCTTTGATGATGTTGAGCGCTCTTAGTGCATCGATACGAGCATCGCTATAGTGCCAATCTTTGTTGGCGGCGTGTTTCTCGAGCTCCTCGATACATTCAGCCGTAGTCGAAATTTCTAGTCCGTCTTTCCAATATTTTTCCGAACCAACCAAGGTATCCATGAATTGCGGGAAGCCTTCGTCCATTAACGAGCAAGTGTCGATAATGACTCTGTCGAAGTTCGATAAAACCTTTGCCAAAGAAGAGAATTGTTTCTCTTGGCTATACATTAAATAACCTCCTTTATGTTTGATATTTTACTATTAGTAATCTCTTTTGACTACCTAGGGCAAAGAAAAAACCTCCGAAGAGGTTAATTGCCTTGCCCGATTGATTTCAGATAACGGCTCAGGATTACTCCTGCTGCTGCGGAATCGATGTTGCTCTTTTGCTTCTTGGCGGACTTTCCGGCCTCATGTAGGAAGGATGAGGCTTCCACCGTTGTGTTTCTTTCGTCAACCTTGACGATTTCAATCTCTCCGAACAAAGGTTGAATCATTCCGATGAAGGATTCGACAATCGGAGTCATCTCGCATGGATCTCCAGATGGGAACAAAGGCCAGCCAATGACGACGTGTTCAATGGTTTCATCTTTGATGACACGCCCCAAACCTTGGACGGCTTCATCGTAGCAACCGGCGTGAAAGCGTAGGTTCTCAAGCAAAGTAACAAAAATGCCACTTCTGGATATTGCTATCCCTAAGCTTCCTTTTCCTAAATCTAACGCCAAAATGTTCTTTTCCATATCCATTAAGGATAATATCCTTTTCGGCAAACTCTTTCCACCGATACGCAATGTTTCTTAGTGAGATTGCTTAATTTTTGTACTTAGATTTATAATCTAGGCAGTATCGCATGACCACGATGAAAGAAAAGAAAGCCAAATTCAAATCGCTCTTAACCGAATCTTTTACTCGTCGTTATCTTTTTGCGTTCATTTTGATTATCGCCTATCTAGCCATAACGTTATTCACCACCCAAGGTCTGTCGCTTTTTAATGGCGGGGTGACCACAATGACCGATCTTGAGTTCTATTTGATGGTCGCTTCATCCTTGATTTTGGGAGCTGGCGTTTTGGTGTTTGCCTTCCGCCAATTCGAAGTCAAATTGAATAGACCTTTATTGGTTATATGCTTGGTTTTATTGGTTATCGACATAGTCGCGGTTTTGATTTTCCCTTCATCGATTAACGGTGAGATATATGGCTACTATGCGACATACAGCATCACCACCAATGAAAGAATCCGTTACATCTTCGGCTGGTTGGTCGGTGACTTGGCGTTATATGTGTTTGTTGGCGTCGTTCCATTTTTGTTCCGCTCCCATAACGCGGTTGATTTCTGGCTTTGGGTCGGAATAGGCGTTGGCATTTTGCTGTTGATAGCGTCTTTCATTAAAGAAAACGAACTTTGGAAGGGGCTTTTGAATGGCTCAAACATCGAAGCTAGACCAAGTTCGCTCACAAACACCCCAAATACATTCGGTTTCGCGATATTTTGGTCATTCAACTGTGCGTTGATCCTTTATTCCAAATATCATCGATTGCCGGTTTTAATTATCGGTGTCATTTTTGCTTTTATGGCCATCAGCATCCAATGCAAAACCGTGATTGCTTGCTTAGCAATAGAAATATTGTTGACCGGTGTTTATTTCCCGATTGTTTGCTGGAAGAAGAGAAGGAAAGAAGCAATTTCTTATATAGTCGTTTTAGCTGTGTTGATTGCTCTCATCGCCTTAGTCGCGTTCGTCCCAATCAAACCATTTGAAAACATCAGCAAAATCATCAAGAGCGTCGCCAAGAAATTACTAACCCTAAGTGGCGGAAGCCTCACGGGCAGAACCCAAATATGGGCTGAGGTATTCGGCAATATGGTTCATCACCCAACAATACTCTTGTTCGGAACCGGAGACGGGGTGTTTGAGTGGTTCGTTTATGCTTCTGCAACCGATATGACCGAAGGTATCGCAGGATTCCCTGCCCATAACGGTTTCTTATATGTTTGGGGAAGATTCGGAATCGTTGGAATCGTTGTCTACTTATTCGGTTTAGGTTATTTGTTCTACGACACCATCCACGCCATAAAAGTCAGAAAAGATTATTGGGCTGGTTGCATGTTGATTGTCCTTCTCGGTTTTATGGCCCACTCGATGGCCGAAGACGACGCTTTATTAGATATGAGGCTTAAAGGAATGATGTTCCTCGGCATCGTTTGGTGGCCTTTGTTTATTTCTAGAAAGGATTGGCTAGATAAGAAAAACGAGCAGCCGGAATTAAAGCAAGTTCCTTTAACGTCTTCCAAAAACTTATCGGTTATTGATGTTTTGAAGACTTCCTACACGATTTCGATGCCAATCCTTGTTGTTTCGGTTGGATTCGCTCCTTTGTATGAAACAATCTTTGGCAATTGCAAATTCAATAACATCAATTCTCTGACGGGATTAGCTTTGCTTTGCTTTTTGGCACCGCTACTGGTGGCTGAAATCTATCTCCTGTTTAAGGATGTAAACAAAGGAAAAGCGAAAATTATCTTATGGTCTTCTGCGCTTGTTGTTTTGTGGGGGCTGGTTTTCGGCTTTGTCTCAGACACGATGGTTTATCCAATTGCTTTGGGTGCGTTGTTATTGCTCCTTTTGGTTTTCGGTGCGCTCGGTCTTAAGCCGGCCAAGATTAAATTTGGTGAGATTGCCCCGTTGGTTTTAAAGGTATTAATCGCTTTGGTGATTGTGATTTTGTCACATTCTTTAAAAGCTTATTTGCCTGAAATCATCACAAATAGCAGCGTTGCCGCTTTGTTCTTGGTTTATCTTTCTCTCACTGTTTTGGGCGCAACATCTAGTCTAAGTTTGAACGTTTGGAACGGCAACATAGACATCCTCGGTTCAAAGGTTGAGGCCATATATGAAAAAGTTGCCCAAAGGCAACTCATCAGATCAAACAATAGAATTACTTCGATTTTTTAAAATCTTGAATACGACCAACCTTACCGGAGTAAACTTTGTAGCCTTTCTCCATAAGGATTAATTCGGCATTCATAATAGCTTTTCTATCTTTAGATAGAGCGAAGAAAGCAGAACCGCTTCCGGTCATAGAAACGATCTCAGCGCCAAGGCCTTTAACCATTTCAATATCCTCTTTTAATTCTGGATATAAAGACAAGGCGGCTGGATAAAGTTCATTATCAATATCATTGATTAAGTTGGTGTCGTTGCCTTCAGCAAGATCTTTGACTAATTGATCGCAATTCCCGCCTTCGGAACCAATCTTATCGTAAGCCGCGAAGACTTCTTTCGTGACCAAACCTTTGGCTGGCGCAATCAAAAGAATGTAATAGCTGTGGGCCATATCGATTGGTTCGAGAACCTCGCCGATTCCAGTCATTCTAACCGGCTGCGGGTCGATGAAGAACGGAACATCGGCCCCTAATTCGAGGGCGATTTCTCTTAATTCGTCATCAGTGGCGCCTAATTTAAGCAATTTATTGACGGCCTTTAAAACGCAGGCAGCGTTGGAAGAGCCGCCTCCCATTCCAGCCGCGACAGGAATGACTTTATGAATTCTAATTTCGAAATGCTCTTTGAAACCATAATGCTTGCGCATGGCATCCACCGCACGCTGGCAAAGATTGTGATGGTTCTTCTGAAGCAACGGCAAATCGCAGATAACCGTTGTGTTTTTGGCATATTCATTAACGCTGACTTCGATTACATCGTGAATGGTGGTCGG
>CAYPED010000011.1:0-11307 GCA_964409745.1 uncultured Staphylococcaceae bacterium
TTGGCCAAGGTGAGTTACTGCCACTTTGCTTCGGCTGATTATCAAATAACGGGCTATTGCCTTTCATCGGTTTCGACCTCCGAAAGGCGCCCGGCCCTGTCTTTTGCGTTCTCCTTCATGGTGTAGGAGTCGTATTGGTATATCGGTATCCCTTTGGATCTCACGTAGCCGAATATCTCGTCCGAGGCGGGGCCGTAGACGCAGATGCCTTTGGGCTCGAGGGAATCGACCACCGCCTTTATCTGCCTGATGAAAACGTCCCGGTTGTCCCTCCTATGGGTGAAGCCGTGGGTCCCGACGGCTATGAGGGCGTGTTTCGGGAAGGCGTCAAGGCAGCTTAGGGTCCTATCGTCCCCGAGCCTGACGTTGGGGATTATCTTGATCCCGTTCATCCCGAAGTAATACGTGATGGCCAGGTTCAGGTATATCTGGCTCTTCTGGACCACGAGGGGCATGTTGTCGTAGGGGCTGGGGTCGATGCCGACCACCGATTGGTATGCGCCCAGCTTATCGACGTAGGCTTTCGGGTTGCCCAGTATCGGGGTGAAGCCCTCGTCCCGGCAGTAGAAGCAGACGGAGGTCTCGCTTGGGTCTATGACGTCCCTCCTCCTGTCCCATTGGATTATCTCCTTGGGCGGCTCCTCGGCCACCATCCATCCCTCGATTACGGGGAAGCCGTCCGGCTCCGTCCGCCTGGCCCCTTCTATCAGGTACGCGAGGAAAACATCCCTGACGTGGGGCGATTTCGATTTCTTGATCATATAGATCTCCTTGTTACGGGAGACACGTCACTATACTTTGCTAAGGTGTGCTTCGGCATGTCTCGTATCACAATCGCTGTAACGGTTGCGTCTTTAGCAGGTTGTCCATACAAATTAGGTCATTCTCTCCTCCTTTCGGATACATATAAAACATCGTATTCGCAAACCGAAGCTTGCCACAAAACGATATTTAGATTCATTAAAAGCGTGCTTATTTGAGTTTGGCTTCCAGTCTGGAAATGGCTTCGAAGCATTCATTCTTGTCTTCTTCGAACTCGAATTCCGTCTTACCTAAATCGTTTCTCAAAATGCCGATAAGTCCGGAAAGTTGTGCTTTATAATCCCCTATAGGCGCCTCGATTTTAGACAGGTTGATGAGCATGCAGTAATCGTAGTTGTCGCCGACGGCATGGTCTTCTTCAATCATCTCGATGGCCTTAGGTATCACAATGTCCAAAAACATCTCCTGCCTGATCAGGACGCAAATGTCGTCGCTCGTCAGTTCGTCCGGGGTTTTACCCAAGATGGCATTGACACGTTTCAACAGCGAAGTGTCGGGCTTTTCGACGTAATCCCAATTGTATATTTCTTTCAGAGTCTTATTCATGGAACTTCTCCTTTATATTACCCCATTCTTCGATGTACTGCTCGAATTCCTTTATGGCTTTGCGGATGGCTTTTTTGGCCGTAGCCGTCAGATTGGGGTTTCCCAACGACTTGCGCAAAGACCTGGTCTCTTTTTCCAAACCAGCAATGGCATCGGCGACTTCTTTCAGATGCTGGAAATCGCCACCGCCCTTCTTCTTGATAGGGGAGCCTCTCAGATCTTCGATGGCCCCCTCGATGTCCTTCTTTTGCAGATGGTCATCAATCTTCCTATAACCCGACTCAATGCGCTTGGCTTGGCTGCGGCTGAGTTCTTTTGGAAGGGCCGGACGCTTGGGCCGGCCAAACAGAGGATTGCTGCCTTTCATGGGGTTTGACCCTCGAAAAGACGTTTTGCCTTTCCTCTCGGCGTTGCATGTGCTTTCTTATGAAAATACCACGCAACAAACTTCCCTCTAAAAGGGATTGCTTCTATTGTTTCGTTCATTATGTCACCCGGTAAATTTTTCTTACCAATTCGCCGAGATATGCTAATATATAGACGCTAAGGTGTGCTTCAGCATATCTCGTATCACAGCTGCTGTAACGGCTGTGATTTTTTTAGCTTTTCATTCATGCGTTGTTTTTTTGTGACAATACCTCCTTTTGTGATAAATATTTGTTAATGTAGGCTGATTATTAGCCACTCCAACAGTCTCAATATACAAGCTTTGATATTCTAAAAACAACATCAAAATAACAAAAATATACACTGTATGAAAATAAAAAATAATTTCGATATTAACTACATTTTTTAGTTGATTTTTTCGTTTCGCTTCAAAGGGTATACTCAGCAACCGAAAATCACCATTTTTTATCAAGAATTCTTATATTTCATATTTTTTCTGGTTGTTTTCTGGTTGTTTTCTGGTTGTACCTAACCTATAATGATTTAGGCAAGGGGAGAAAGGATAAAATGTTTTACGACGAAGACAACAAAATAGAATTCAAAGAAATTATATCCGAATCAATCCCCAAAGAGATTGTCGCTTTTTTGAATACCGAAGGTGGCAATATCTATATCGGCGTTAAGAAAAACAATGAAGTAGTGGGAGTCGAAAACATCGATGAATCCATGAGAATCATTTCCGATATCATCATCGATAAAATCTCTCCTAGATGCGTATCTTTCGTCAGGCAATACCATGAGACTTTCGGAGATAAGGACATCATCCGTATTGAAGTGAATAAAGGCGACAAGCTCTTCTATATCAAGAAATACGGCTTATCAGAGAATGGCTGTTATATCCACGTAGGTTCCACCTGCAAGAGCCTGACTCCCGAAGAAATCCAAGATAGATTCATCAAGTCTTTAACTATCAAAGATACCAATATCATCAATATCCCGTCAGCGAGAAAAAACCTCACCTTCAAGATTTTAAAGAACTATCTGATATCCAATAACAACCATATATCTGATGATACCTTCTTGGAAAACTATCACTTATTGACCAAGGATGGGAAATACAACTATTTAGCGGAGATATTGTCCGATAGGAACGACATTGTCATAAACGTCGCGACTTTCGCTTCCAATGACAAATCAAAGTACTTAAAGCGCGAGGAATTTGGTGGCAAGTGCTTACTACTAGCGATGGAGCAAGCCAAAAACTACATCAATTCCATCAACCAGACTTATGTCAATTTAGACACCACCCCAAGGAAAGAAATCAAGATGTTCGACACCGAAGCTTTCGAACAGGCTTGGATCAATGCCTGCGTCCACAACAAATGGAGCGAGAGCAATCACCCAGGCATCTATGTTTACGCCGATCGAATGGAAATCGAATCCTTTGGAGGCATCCCTAAGGTTTTGACCAAGGAACAGTTCTTAAAAGGCAAGAGCGAGCCGGTCAACAAGCAATTGTTCGACATTTTCAGAGCTTGCGACTTTGCCGAAGAAAGCGGGCACGGCGTGCCTTCCGTCGTCAGCGTTTATGGCGATGAAGCCTATATTTTCTCAGACTTTTATATCGACGTCGTCATTCCTTTTAACAAAAACGGTTTCGGCAAGCAAAACAAAAAAGCCGAAATAAAACAACCAGAAAACATCAGGGATGAGATTCTCAAGATATTGAAGGACAATAATCACCTCTCGAGAAGAGACTTATCGATTATTTTGGACACCACCGAAGGCAGTGTCCGTCACCACTTGAACAAACTCCAAGAGGAAAAGAAGATTGAGCATGTGGGACCTGACAAAGGCGGTCATTGGAAAGTCTTAGATAGCCCAAAAGCTAAATCCCACAAGAGATAAAGAAAACCGGTCTTAATCAGGCCGGTTCTTTTTATTGTTCTTCTATGGTTGTTTCTTCCTCAAAGACTTTCTTTTTGCCATCTTTATAGAAGACCTTCTCGTTGTTTTCGACCGCGTCATGAAGGATCGGCTCCCATTCGAACTTCTTTTCGTAATGGTAGCAATGCTCTAGTTGGGGCTTGGTCTTCGGATTCTTCGGGGCGAAGATGGTGCAGCAATCTTCATATGGGCGGATGGAAATCTCGTAGGTGTTGATCTTCTTGGCCGTTTCGATGATGGAAAGCTTATCTTTGACCGCAAGGGGACGGATGATCGGGAAGTTGGTCACTTCGTTGATAACCTGCATGGATTCCAGGGTTTGGGAAGCTACTTGGCCGATGGATTCACCGGTTGCGATAGCCAAGCAGTGCTCTTTCTTAGCAATTTCCACCGCGATGCGGACCATCATACGACGCATGATGGTGATGCAATAAGATTCATCGACGTTCTTATAAATCTGTTCCTGGAGTTTGGTAAATGGAACGATATGGAGTTTGATATCTTCTTGATAGAAAGATAAGGCTTTGATGATGTCTTCCAACTTATCCAACACGGCAGATGAAGTATACGGAGGGGAAGCAAAGTGCACGCATTCAACGCGAATGCCACGACGGATCAGTTCGTAAGCCGCCACTGGGGAATCGATCCCACCGCTAAGGAGGAGAAGGACTTTGCCGTTCATACCTAGTGGGTAGCCGCCGATTCCTAAGAAGGAATGGCAAGACATAAAGACGCAATCTCTTCTTAAATCGACATTGAGGTTGATGTCTGGATTATGAACGTCCACTTTAAGGTCGGTGTTCTTCAAAATATATGAAGCCATAGCCCTAGAAATGCCATAAGAATCCAAAGAATAGGTCTTATCGACGCGTTTGGTGTTGACCTTGAAGGTTTTACCTTCTTCGGCTTTGATGAGCTCTAAGGCCAGATTCTGCATATCTTCCAACTCTTTGGAGCAGGATTTGATGACAGAAACCCTTTGGATGCCAGGGATTTCTTTTAGGATGTCGCAGATATCCTCAAATGGTTCTTCATGGGGATAAACGTGAATATGGTCATGGTCGGAAGTCACCACGGCAGTTGGATAGTCTTTTAAAGCGTGCCTGATGTTATGAGCCAACTTATTGATGAATAATTTGCGGTTGCCACCTTTGGTGGACAATTCGCCGAAATGGATTAAGAGATGAGCGTTCATCTGGCAAAGACTCCTTCCAAGGCTTTCTTGAAGGCCTTCTTGAACGTTTCGATTTCCTCATCGGTCGTTTGATGACCGAAGGAAATGCGAATCGAATTGGCAGCCAAACGCTCATCGTGAGTGATGGCTTTGACCGAGACAGACATCGGATTGGTCTTTGAGGAGCAGGCCGAGACGCTGGAAACGTAAATTTCTTCATTGGAGAGGGCTTCTACCACCACCGAGGCTTTCTTCTTGAGAAGGCCGATGTTGATAATATATGGAGTTTGGTTAGGGCCTAACTTATTGGAATTGATGACCACGCCATCTAAGGTTTCGAAATAAGCGTAGAGGTCGTTATACCAACGAGTGCAGTTCTTATTGAATTCATCCATCTTCTCATAGGAGATAGCAAGGGCTTCCGCCATGGCGGCGGCGCCCGCCACATTGACGGTTCCCGGACGGATGCCTTCTTCCTGTTCTCCGCCGTTATGGAGGGGAGATAATTGGATGTTCTTCTTAACGAATAAGCCACCGACTCCTTTAACTGAGCCAAACTTATGGCCAGAGAAAGAGATGAGGTCGGCGTATTTCAAATCCAATGGGTATTTGCCCAAGGCTTGGGTGACATCCGTATGGAATAAGCATCTCGGGTATTTGGAGATGACTTCCTTAAGGCCTTTTAGATCGTTGATGGTGGCTAGTTCGTTATTGACGCACATGATGGAGACCAGGATGGTCTTATCATCCATTGCCTTTTCAAGATCCTCAGGATGGATGGTCCCGTCTTCTCTTGGCTCTAAGACGACAACGTCATATCCGAAGTGGTCCCTAAGCTCATAAAAAGCCTGAAGGACCGATGGATGTTCGTAGGAAGTAGTAATCAGTCTCTTGCCACGGTTGGCGTATTTAAACGCTACCCCTTTGATGGCTAAGTTATTGGCCTCGGTAGCCCCTGAAGTGAACAAAAGGTCGTGAGTCTTGCATAATTTGGTAAGCGAAAGCATCTTCTCTCTAGATTCTTCCAAAAGATGGAGGGCTTTCCTTCCCAAAGCGTGGTTGGAAGAAGTGTTTCCAAAGGTCAAAAGAGAAACCGCGTTGTATTTTTTCAACACGGCTTCGAAAGGCAAGGTTGTGGCGGCGTTATCAAGATAAATCATAAATTAGTGGAGGACATATTAGGGTCGCTGGTGGAATCAGAGACACCGATGGAAGAGGAGAATTCCCCAGAACTGAGGAGGGATTCAGCTTGTTTTAGAAGATTGTCATTGGAACCATAGGTTCTGTAACGGTTCTTGAAGACGATGGCTTCTTCGGCGTGTTTCAAATCCGAATATTCTTTGCTTAAGCCATCGAAGAACTTATCGGCCGAATCGACTAATTCCTTATGGGTTGCGTTGACGGCGGTAACATCGATTGGAACGGAAGAAATCTTCTCGTATAGGCTATCGATGAGACCGAAGATCTTATTGATTTCCTCGGCGTGCTTATCTTGTACCGATTTGATATGGGTGTCTTTGATGGCGGCTTCGGTTTCCCTTAATTTGATCCAGTAACTTGGCAAGTCGTCGTTAGCGGATTCAACATCCTTCTTCATGTTGGCCAAATGTTGTTGGAAGTCATCGATATGAGATAAACAGTCAGAGGTTTGATCGCGAAGTTCGTGCATCTTATCGACAAGAATCGAATATGGCTGTCTATTGGAGGAATGCTCGAAGGTGTCTAGGTCACGCTTGGTGGCGGAAGAGATATCGATTTTCTCTTTGATGTCATCAACCATCTGAAGGTCGATGGAAGAGAATTGGAAGATTTTCTTAATATCCGGCAAGGCGTGGCAGAGATTAACCCAACGGTTCTCCATCGTTTGCTGGTCTTTGTAGATTTTGTCATGCTCGGCAAAGAAGGTATTATGGGCTTCTTCTTCCTTATCCAAGGCCTTGTTGTACCTATCGAAAGAAGCGAGCATCTCTTCAATTTCATCCTGCATCCCGTCGACTTCGAAGTTCTTCAATCTTTCGACGATGGATTTGATCTCATCTTCGTATTTCTTAAAGATGGTGGAAACGATGATATCCTTCAAAGGATATCCTTTGCCGAGCATCTCTTCGTAACGATATTTGAGGGAAGATAAACGATCCGGGAGGACGCTTTGAGCGGACAGACACATATTAGGGAGATTGACGATCAATCTGGAAAGTTCGGAGACAATCGGGTCGATGGTGCTTCTTAAAATGCGGTTGGCTCTGGCGTAGTTAGCCGATTCGATGCAGTTATTGGCCTCATCGAAGCAGGTATCGATGTTATTGAAGACCGATTCGAAGGATTTGGATAACAAAGCCAATTCGGACTGTTGGTTGAAATAGGTCTGCTTAAGGGCGCGAAGTTTGCTTCCTAAATCCAAAAGGATGGCGTTGGTGTCTTCCTCTTCTTGGAATTTGGCCTTAAGGGCGTTATTCAATTCATCGACCATCTTGGCGTATTCGACGATGATTTGGTTGTAGTTATCGAATTCGGAACGAATGTCTTTGAATCGTTTATCATCCAATAAGCCATCCAACTGGTCGCAGGCGTTGCCGGCCATTTGGTCGGTCGTATCGCGCAAATCGGAATATCTGCGCTTATAGGTGGCACATTCTTCGGCGTAGCTTAAGTTCATCGAAGCGATGTGTTCCAAACGCTTGATGTATTTGTTGATATCGCCAAATAAAAGGGAATGAGCAATCTCGTATTTCTTTAAGGCTTCTCTGACCGTCTTAGCGGTTTTGATATTTCTAAAGACGGTGAAATAAAGCACCAAGAACAAAGCCGCTAAGAAGACCACGGCGGCGATAACGATGAAGACGATGGCTAATGTGCTTAAGCCACTAGCAAAAAGATTAGGAACGATTCTCATAGCGCATATATATTAGCACGCCTAACGCCCAGGCACACATAAGGAAAAGAAAAACTTTGAAAGGGTCGATTTTACTTGACGAAAGGTTTAAGAATACATAAAGTATTCACGCTTATATAGAGCAGCAGGTCGTCATGCTTCTGTCTGACGTCGTTCATCTAACTTAAAGTAAGCCTAAAGCTACAGGGCCGAAAAGAACGACACCCGAGAAGCAGGGATCACCCCGGACTTTGTTTAAGCGCAAAGAAAGGAGACATTACAAATGTCTAGATACACCAAATCCACTTGGAAACAATCCCGTCGCCTTGGTTTTTCTATCTCTGAGACCGGCGATGAACTCAAGAAACGTGCTTATGGCCCAGGCCAGCACGGCCAAGATCGCAAGCGCAAGCCATCCGAATATGGTCAGCAGCTCGTCGAAAAGCAGAAACTCCGCGAACTTTATGGCGTTTCCGAACGTCAGTTCCGCCGTCTCTTCGTCCTTGCCAAGAAGGAAAATACCGTCACTGGCTTAGCCTTCTTCCGCATCCTCGAATCCCGTCTCGATAACCTCGTTTATCGCATGGGCTTCTCCCGCACCCGTCCAGGCGCCCGTCAGTTAGTCAACCACGGCCACGTCACCGTCAACGGCAAGAAAGTCGATATCCCATCCTACTTGTGCAAAGTCGGAGATGTCATCGGATTCGTCGAGGACAGCCCAATCAAGGTCGTCAAGGAATCTCTCGAAGGCAAACCAGCCACCCCAGCTTATGTCAGCGTCGATGCTGAAAAGTTCACTGGTAAGTTCGAACGTTTGCCAGAAAGAAACGAACTCGCTCTCAATATCAACGAAGCGCAGATCATCGAATACTACAACCGCTTGTTGTAATCTTCGAAATAGGTGTAGCGAACTAAGCATCCCATTTGGGGTGCTTTTTTCTTACTTAGACAAAAAGAAAAGCGCCCCTCCAAAGAGAAGCGCTTATTCATTCTTTTTTTAGAAACTAGCCAAGAAGTAGTTCTTTTTGCCACGACGGATGATGAGGTATTTGCCGTGCAAGGCATCGGCTTTGGTGTAGACCTTAGTTTCATCGGTGACTTTCTCGCCGTTGACGGAAACAGAATTCTGGGCGATGAAGGTGCGGGCTTGGGTCTTGGATTGAGCGGCGCCGACCTTGATTAACAAATCAACCAAGTTAAGGCCTTCTTCGACTTTGACTTCCAAGGAGCCTAACAATTCGATGATTTCTTTTTCGGTTAAGGAAGCGACATCGCCAGTGAATAAGACATTGGACATAGCCACGGCTTCATCGGCGGCGGCTTTGCCATGGATTAAGGCGGTGACTTCGTAGGCCAACTTCTTTTGGGCGATGCGCATGCCTGGGTTAGCGATGTGCTCGCGGGCGATATCCTCAATCTCATCGTGTGATAAGAAGGTGAAGACCTTGATATAACGGACGGCGTCTTCATCCGTGGTGTTCATGAAAAACTGATAGAGCTGATATGGGGAGGTGAGTTCTGGATCGAGGAAGAGGGCACCTTTCTCGGATTTTCCGAACTTCTTGCCATCGCTTCTGGTGATTAAGCGGCAGGTCATGGCCTCGACTTTTTCGTCATTGCCATCGATTTTTCTGATTAATTCCAAACCACCGGTGAGATTTCCCCACTGGTCATTGCCACCGATTTGGATGGTAACGCCTTCAGTGTGATGGAGATGATAGAAATCCACCGCTTGGAGAATCTGATAGGTGAATTCGGCAAAGGAGATACCGGCTTCCAATCTGGAGGCGACGATTTCCTTGCTGAGCATATAACCGATTGGGAAATATTTGCCATAGTCTCTCAAGAAATCGAGGATGTTCATATTTCCGAGCCAATCATAGTTATTGAGAATCTCGCCTTTGTTTGGGTCGGATAAATCCAAGAATCTTTCGAGTTGGGCTTTGATGGCGGCTGTGTTGGCGGCTAAGGTTTCCTTGGTCTGAAGGTTTCTTTCCTTGCTCTTGCCCGATGGGTCGCCAATCATGCCGGTAGCACCGCCGACGATGGCGATGATTTTATGTCCGGCTTGCTGCAAACGCATAAGCAAAGAGATCATGACGAAATTTCCAACGTGCATGGAAGACGCCGATGGGTCGAAACCACAATAGATGGTGGTTGGTTTATCTAATAATTCACGAACAGCCTCTTCGTTGGAGTATTGTTCGATCAATCCGCGGTAATTCAAATCATCGATAATGTTCATAATTAAATCCTCAGTTGCGTATTTTGGACATATTATTGCTTATTAGCAATCTTTATTTTTAGAAACGGGTGGAATCACGCTTCTCGTATTTGCCTTCGAAGGTGTAAGTCTTTTGGGTAAGTTGGCCTTTGATAAGCTCATCAAGCATATACATGGCCCTCTTTCCGACGTCTTTCATATTGATGTAAACGGCTGAAAGATATGGTTTCACGATGTGGGCGTATTTTCCACCGACGATGGATAAGACTTGGACATCGTTAGGGATGTCTAAGCCAGATTCAGTGGCGGCGTTAAGGATAGCGGCGGCGATGGAATCTCTGTTGCAGAAGAACATACCGTCCTTATGGGTCTTGAAATATTCCTTGAAGTCGGCGTAGGTCCTAAGGTAAGAATCGTCGCAGTTAACGATGTGATATGGAAGATTCTTGGAAGCGTGATAATCGATGAAGGCTT
This sequence comes from uncultured Staphylococcaceae bacterium, assembly GCA_964409745.1. Taxonomy (GTDB): domain Bacteria; phylum Bacillota_I; class Bacilli_A; order RFN20; family CAG-826; genus UBA4951. Next base: position 10,447 of record CAYPED010000011.1, read on the forward strand.
TCTCGCACTTGGAGACCAAACGGCCACCGTTATGGACATGCAAGAAGGTTGGGGTAACGCCTTTGGAATCGGCTTGATAGAACTTGTCAATCAATTCGATGATGATATTGTCGTAATTAAAGGCTAAGGAACCGGCCTGTTCACCGGTCATCCTGGAATTGATAACGATGGTTGGAACATGATAGGAGTTGATGGTTTCGATATCCCTGTAATCAAGTTCATCATCAAAGATGATGGCGCCATCGACGTGAGAGGTAATGACTCTTTCGATGGTGTTTAAGGTCTCATCCCTGGAACGAGAGGTGGTAAACAAGGTGACGATGAAGCCCAAATCTTTGGCGACTTCGGTTAAACCCGTCAAAAGATTGGAGATATAAACATAGTTAGGAGTTGGGATAATGATGCCGATGGTGGTGGATTTGGAAGTAGCGAGAGCTTGGGCCAAAGCGCTTGGCTTATAGCCTAATTCAGCGATGGTCTTTTCCACTCTCTTTCTGGTCTCTTCGGTGACATTTCCTTTTTTGTTGATGACACGGGAAACCGTGGCTAACGAGACATTGGCGGCTTGGGCGACCTGATAGATGGTCACTCGGTCTTTCAAATTGTTCATAGAACCCCTTTCATGGTACGCTTTGAGCATACGTGCATACGCGATGAAAATCAATGAAAAGCATGTAAAAAGAAAGCACCGCCCTTACAAGACGGTGCTTATTTTCGCTTTTATTTACTTAACGATTGGATATGGGACAAGCTGCAATCTGTCGCTCGGGATGTCCTTGCGGCCTTCTTTGGCTTGTGGTTTGCCATCTAATTCGACTAAGTCGCCGGTGAATCCCACCGTGGTGTTGTTGACTAAGGAAG
>CAYPED010000012.1:0-10919 GCA_964409745.1 uncultured Staphylococcaceae bacterium
AAAGGCCAGGAAGTCCCAGCCCTCACCATCAAGGAAAGAGCCAAACTTCCAGAGAGATCGGTTTCTCCAGCCGAGGCTACTGCCTTACTCAAGGAACTTTGCCTTAAGTTGGTCAAGCACGCCGAAGAAGTCATCCACACCAAATTGGATGCCAAGGAATATGTCGATACCTTCTTAACTTACTTTGCTAAGGAAATCAAAGGTGGCATGAGAAAGGTCTCCAAGGCCGAAGCCAAGGAACAAGCCTTGAACATCATGCGTCAGGTTGGTATTCCACAGCCGGAAATCCGTTTCCGTCAGTATCCGTTCGAATTCTCCGGTGGCATGCGTCAGAGAATCGTCATCGCGATTGCTCTTTCCTCCAAGCCAGAGATTCTTATCTGCGACGAACCGACTACCGCCTTGGACGTCACTATCCAAGCTCAGATCTTGGAATTGATCAACAACCTCAAAGAGGAACTTAACCTTTCCATCATCTTCATCACCCACGACTTGGGCGTCGTTGCCAATATGGCCGATGATATCGCCGTCATGTATGCCGGCAAGATCGTCGAATACGGCTCCGTCGACGATATCTTCTACGATCCACGTCATCCGTACACTTGGGCTTTGTTAGCCTCCATGCCGGACTTGGACACCAAAGAGAAGATCGACGCTATCCCAGGCACCCCACCAAACATGCTTATCCCACCTGTCGGCGATGCCTTCGCCGCTCGTAATAAATACGCGTTGGCCATCGATTTCGAAGAAGAACCACCACTATTCAAAGTTTCCGATACCCACTTTGCCTCTACTTGGCTCTTGGCTCCGGAAGCCCCGAAAGCGGTCCCACCAGAGATCGTCACCGCCCGTATTAAGCGCGCTATGGATAAGAGAAAAGCCGCTAGCGAAAATAAGGAGGCCGAATAATGTCTGAAGAAATTAAGAAGCCTCAAAATGAGCAGGAAGTCATCTTAAGCGTCCGTCACTTGAAACAATACTTCAAACTTGGCGGCACCGGTGTCTTCAAATACAACAAAGCCGTCCACGATGTCTCGTTCGATATTCATAAGGGCGAGATCTTCGGCTTGGTCGGCGAATCCGGTTGTGGCAAAACCACCATCGGCCGTTCCATCATCCGTTTGTATCAGCCAACCTCAGGAGATGTCTATTTCAAAGGCGTCCGTATCGGTGGCGGTACTCGCTGGAACGAAAAAGAAATCAAATTCACCAACATCCGTTTGAAGCAGAAGCTCGCTTCTATCGCCGCGGAAGAGAAAATCGAATTATCTTCCGTCAATCCTGATGTCGAGGAAATCAAAGCCAAATACGATGCCCAAAGAAAAGAGGCTATCGCTCAGGCTAAGGAAATCTGCGACCGTGAGCGCAAGCGTATCGCGGCCGTCAAATACGACGTCAAGAACTGCGATAAGAACTTCGCGGCTGAAATGGTGGCTGAAACCAAGGCTAAGTACGCTGATTTCCTTTCTCGCACCAATAACGGCAAAGTCTTAACCTCTACTGAGGATAAAGAGACTGCCGCTCAGTACAAGAAGGATTTAAACGCTGCCAAACACGCTCGCATCACCTCTGGTATGCAGATGATCTTCCAGGATCCGATGGCTTCCATCAATCCACGTATGACCGTCAGAAGCATCATTTCCGAAGGTTTGCGCATCAATGGCGTCAAAGACAAGAAATACATCGATCAGCGCGTTAATGAGATGCTAGACAAGGTTGGTTTGCTTCCTGAGCACGCCGATCGTTACCCACATGAATTCTCCGGCGGTCAAAGACAACGTATCGGCATTGCCCGTGCCTTGATCATGAATCCGGAATTGATTATCGCTGACGAACCGGTTTCCGCCTTGGACGTTTCCATCCAGGCTCAGATCATCAACTTGCTTAACGATTTGCGTGATGAACTTGGCTTAACCATCATGTTCATCGCCCACAACTTATCGGTTGTTAAGTATTTCTGCGACAGAATCGCCGTCATGTACTTCGGCAACCTCGTTGAGCTTGCTACCTCGGATGAATTATTCAAACATCCGCTTCACCCATACACTCGTTCCCTTCTTTCCGCAGTTCCGCACTGCGACCCGGATACCGAGAAACATAGAACTCGTATCAAATACGATCCTCGTGCCTCTCACGATTATTCCGTCGATAAGCCACGCTTAATCGAAATCGAACCAGGCCACTTCGTCCGTTGCAACGAAAAAGAAGAGAAGGAATATAGGGACTTATTAGCCTCTGGCTACGACTCTGGCTATGGCAAAGACTAAGAAAGAAAAACCTCAGATCAGCGAAGAAGATAGAAAGAGGAACATAAAGGTCTTCTGGATCAGCTTCGCCATTACCTTCGTGGTTTCCATCGCCATTGCGGTGGCCTCCTTCTTCATCGCCAAAAGCAGGTTCGACGCTTCTGAATACGAAGCTAAGAAACTCATCATCTGGACCGACACCATGTCGTTCCCGGTGGTGATGTTGTTCTTGGTTTGGTGTTTGGTCAAACTATCTGGCTATGGGGCATTCGATGCCATCAGCTATTCGGTTCAATTGGCCTTCCTTACCATCTTTCATCCGAATATAAGGAAAACCAAATTGCCTGCTACATATCGCGAATATCGCGAGATGAAACAAGGCAAGAAGAGGACTAGTCCGTCATACATCTTATGGGTTTGCCTGCCGTATGCAGTCGCGACCATTGTGATGTTGATTATCTACTTCGTTAACAAATAAAAAGGCACCCTGCGGGGTGCTTTTCCTTTATGTCAGAGTCATTAATTTGATTAAAAGTTTTCGGAATATACTCCTGAAACCATTTAGAGTTATTTGCAAGGCAAATATAAGAAAAACCCCACACTTTAAGCATGGGGTTTGGCTGTCTTATTGATTAAGCAATCTTTTCGATAACGAACTTAACCTTGTCTTTGGTGACATCCAAGACTTCAACAGTGTAGTTGAAGGTGCAAGAGGCATCGACTTTACGAGTGGATGGGTCCTGAGCTTTGTTCCAGAGATTGGAATAGGAAGGCATCAAGCAATACCAGTCATTGACCATTTTGCCGTTTCCATCATCATAAGCGGTCAAATCGAAGGTGAAACCTTTGGTGAAGAGATCGGAGTTGGTGGAGGTGGTGGACTGGGTCAAGAGGTTCTTTTCCTCGGTGAAGGAAGAAGCCTGCATGACGTTGATGAAGTACATCGAACGATCCTTCTTAGTGGAGTTGTTGGCTTTATCGAAGTGATCTTTCCAGTTGGCATAGCCACGGCCAGATGGGGTGTTCATGACACGGAACTGGGTAGCGGTGGCGACTTCTTCTGGAGTCGAAAGGATTTCGGTGTTCTTGCTCTTATAAGCACGAGCATCCACGTGAGTGATGCGAAGACCTGGTTTGGTGTAACCGGTGGTGTTGCTATAACCGGTCTTGTATTCTTCGTTCAATCCGACTGGGGACATGAATTCGATCATCATGTATTCATCGGCATAGGTGCCGTTGAAGTTCTGAGATGGGATGATGCAGAACTGGCCAGAAGTGGTGGTCGGTTCCATTTCGATGTAGGCGCTGTCATCGATGACATATGGGGCTTCCCAACCAAATTGCCATTTGGTGAAAGCGTTGTGGTCGCCGATGTTGTGGTCCTGCATATCGATGCCGCCTAATGGGGCTTCGGTATCATCGTAGGAATAATAGTCGTCATTGCCGAACAAGTGGCCGGTTTCGTGGATGAAGGTGTGGCCATCGAGTCCTTCGCCGTAAGCTTGATCCATGAAGTCGATGGAAGCCCAAGCGTATTTGGAGATGGCTGGGCTAGCGACAGAACCACTGTTGCCGGTAGAGGTAACATAAGCCCAATAGCTCATGGAAGTGGTGCTGGATTCATAGGCGTGAATGGCAGCAGAATAAACGATCCAGATGGAGTCGATATATCCATCTTTGTCTTGGTCATACCAAGTCCAATCCTTGGCATCGGCGCCTAAGGCACCATGATTATCCTTTTTATATTCAGCAATGTAGTACTTCTTGATGTCGGTAACGGCCTGGGCAGAAGAATATTCGGATGGCTTTTTGCCTGGCTTGAACCAACCGCCATCGCAACGCATGACGTTGCCGGTGATGGTCAATTTGCCGTGAGAAGAAGTGTAATAATAGGATTTTAAGGATTGCCAACCGGTATCCTCGGCCTCACCGAAGAATAATTTTTCAATCTGGTCTAATCTTTCGGTGGTTTGCTTTTCGGTACGTCCGGATCTGCTGACGGTTGGGTATGCTGGAGAGGTGCCAGTATCGTCATCCAAACCAACTGGGACGACCAACATTCTCTGCTCGCCGGTGGAGCGTAAGCATGGAGCGCCGGAATTTTGTTCCATGAGGTGGCGGTCCAAGGTTTGTCTGTTACCATTGGAGTCGGTGTATTCCATGGTAGCTTTGCTGAAATCTGTCAATTTCTTGTAGCTGGAATAATCAGATGGGGTGCTCGTAGAAGAGGTATCACCAGATGGATTACCACTGCTGGAAGAACTGTCATTGGCAGGCGTACAAGAAGCGAGAATCGTCGGGATTGCTACAGCAAGCAATGCGAGGATTTTTTTGCTTTTCATTAAGTATTTCCTCCTAAAAGTCGGCTTAATTATAGGGGCAAAGAAATAAATGTCATTAAAAAAATAGTCGATTTTTAAACTAGTGCTTGAAAAATACGAAATGACCTATAAAGTTTTGTCATTCTTAATCGCGATGCACGCGAAAACCTATTAAAAGGAGATAGTAATTATGAAGAAAAAATTAATTGCCCTCACCCTCCTCGCAGTTGCTACTGGAGCGTTAACCGCTTCTTGTGAGCACACCGACAACTCGAACAGTAGTGCCGGTGGTGACGACACTAGCGTTACCGAGGTTTGGGCCACCCGTGTCAAAATCTCTCAACCTGACACCTTAATCGTCGGTGAATCCTTCAAGATCAGCGATATCGTCGAAGTCAGCTTACCAAACGCTACCGCTAAATATAGCGTAGCTGTCACTTCTGCTAGCGTTGACGTCATCAGCCTTGGCGATGACAACAACACCGTCACCGTTATCGGCGCCGGCACTGGCGCTATCCAGCTCAAAGGCCAGACTGGCAACGTCCTTGGCCAGATCAACATCACCGCCATGACCGAGAACGGCAAAGCTCTCCAGGAATGGTGCGATGGCCTCAAGGATAATTTCTTGCTCGACGCCACTTGGAGCGATATCACCACCGTCTGGGCCGAAGCTGCTGATGAAGTCACTTACAACAGTTCTGAAGGCATGGGCTTAATGGTCACCGAAAACTATGTCGTCGATGGCACTTATGGCCAATATTCTGCTGTTTCTCTTAGCAAAGCCGACGGCGATTGCTATGGATTTACCCTCTTAGATAGCAAAGGAGAGGAAGTCGACTATTCCGCTGGCTTCAAAGCCGCTGTTGATGGCGCCGCTTCCGTCGAACTCGGCTCCAAGGTTTCTTCGCTCTATTTGACTAGCTACTTCGTCATGGATGGACTCCTCAATGTTCAGGATTACACCGAAGGCGATGATGGTTACTTCACCTTAAACGATGGCACTACCGCCCAGGATCTTATTGGTACCTTGTTTGGTATGAATACCTCCAACTACACCGGTGTTTCCGCCAAGGTTAAATTGGACAATGATGTCTTAGTCGGCACCGTCAAATTCGACTGGAAAGCCACTACTGGCCAGGCCGTCGACTTCAGACTTTATAAGAACGTTTCCAACGCTGTCTTAGAGACCGCCGTTGTCGACGCTGAACCACCAGCCAAACTTGATGTCTCCGACTTAGCCACCTCGTTTGCTAACATGGGTGATAACTTTGCTATGAATTGGCAAATTGGTATCTTCAACAGCAGTTTCCAACCAATCAGCGATTATATTAACTACTATAAAGCTGGCACCACTTACTACACCGAGAACAGCGTTATCTATGCCTATGGTTCTGAATATGATACCGATGCTGGCGATTTCGCCACTTACACCGCTGGCGGCTTAACCTCTGATGGTACTGGTATTAAGAAGGTTGATATCAGTGAAGACAATGTCTTAACCGAAGGAACCGAATACTACACCACCAATTATCAGTCCATTTATGACCTTTTCTATAAGGCCAGTGACACTACCTTAGAGGTCTTGAATAACGCTGACTTGACCCTTCTCCAGGAAACCACCTCTTACAAGTACTATTCTTATGATCCAAGCTTCGATGACATGGGCTTGTTTGCCACTCTCGAAGGCATGTTCCCATTAGGATATAGCTTTGCTCAGGATGAGGATGATATCTCCGGTTACTGCATGGGTCAGATTGTCAACTACGGTACCGCTATTGATATTTATCTCTTCGAACGTGTTGGCCTCGGTACTCTTGGTACCGGCTACATGGGTTATGTTGCTCGCCTTGGCGGCGCTGGCACTGTCACTAGCGTCGTTGGCGCTAAGACTTGGGAAGCCTTCCCGAACTACTTCTCCGATCCAGCTGCTGGTGGCGACTCCAGTTCTGGTGACGCTGGTTCTGGCGATTCCACTGGCGGAGACACTGGTTCCAGCGAAGCTGGTTCTGGCGATGATTCCACCACTGGTGCTTAATTTCTAAGCCACAACAAATAAAAAATGCCATCGCGTAAGCGGTGGCTTTTTTAATATTTGGGCTGTTGCTAATGATTGTTTAGAACCTTTTCATATTGGAGACCGTACCAATGGTCTTCGTCCGTGACCTTGATGGATTTGATAATGAAGTCAGCGGCTTTGTCAGAGGCGGTCTTAAGGTCATCGCCGTTAAGGTAATTGCCAATGACGACCGAGGAGAATATGTCTCCGGAGCCGTGGTAGGACTTCTCTTCCTTTTCTTTAAGAATGATGGAGGATTTACCTTTCTCGAGGACAAACGCGCCGAGAAGGTCGTCTTTCATTAAGGATGTGAGAACGATGTTCTTTGCTCCCATTGCTTTTAGTCCTTTGATTAAGGAATTAATGTACTCGTCGGTTTGATTTTCCTCATATGGCAAGCCAGTCAAGAAAGCGGCTTCGGTGATGTTTGGGAGGATAAGGTCTGCTTTAGAGACCAGTTTCTTCATGCCTTCGACAATTTCTTGATTTAGGGCTGGATATAGTTTTCCATGGTCCGCCATAGCGGGATCAACGATGAATAATCCTCCTTTTTTAAGAAGATTCTTTTTGATTTCGAGGATGAGGTCGAATTGTCTTTCATCACCGATATAACCGGTGTAGATGGCGTCGAACTTGAGACCGAGTTTCTCCCATTCCTTAACAATTTTTGGCATCTCTTCGGTTAAATCCAAACACGTGAATTCCTTGAAGCCGGTGGTGTGGTTCGAAAGGATGGCGGACGGAAGGATAATCGTTTCGTGTCCTAGAGCGCTTAAAATAGGCAATGCGACCGTGCAGGAACACGATCCGTAGCAGGATATATCTTGAATGGTTAATATCTTCATTTAATGATGACCTCTTTAAGGCCTAACTTAGTCAATTGATTCCTAAGTTCATTGGCCTTATGCCCATAGATTATAAGATGATGATTGCTCAATGGCTTGGTTAAGAAATATTCGATGCCTTTTGGAAGGCTGACTTCGACTTGGGTCCGACAGAGATTAGGTTCGTTTAAATTACGGACAATCTCGCCTTCTAACGCCACGAATCTCTTTAATTCATTATCGATTTTGAAGATGGTGACATCTCCTAAATTAAGCTCTCCTTTTACCCCAATTCCGGTCCCAGATTCATAATGGGTGTCTAAATCATAAGAACTGCACATCGAAAGAGGGATGGTGCAGTGGGCCAAGACAATCTTCTTGTTGTCTAAATCGATTCTTGATGGATTACATTGGAAGGATTTCTGATTGAGGATGTTTTTGATCATCAACATCGAAATCATCGTCGGGACATCGCCTTCGCAGGTAGCGATTATGCCTTCATCATTGATATGGGCAAAGGCTAAACAAGACGATGTTTTAAGAACGCTTAATAAATCGAAACACCTAACTGTGAAGCCTTCTAAATTGTATTTTTTAACCAACGTTTCCAAAGCTGAGTAAATATGCAGAGCCTTTTCTTGTTCGGATTTCGAAAAGGACGGTTTTAATGATTGTCTGGGTGGGTTGTTGGAATCCGCCTTGGCTAAATCCGCCAATTCTTGAATGTCTATGTTGATCAGTTCGATTCCAAGCTCTTTTGCTCTTTCTGGATCGACATGAGAAGAGATAAGCCAATCGGATGGCTGACCGATAATACCTAATTTATGCATGTTCGATCTCCTTTATGCGGTAAGCGATATAAGAATCAGAGCCGTGAAGAATCTCGCCTTCCGAGCCGTTTTGTTGGATATAGGAAAGAATCTCTAAAGAGGCCGCCAAGGAATTGTTCGTGCCGTATGTTAATAGGTAGATAGGTGCCTTAAGTTTGTTAAAAACCTCTAAGAAATAGGCTTCCGAACCACCTGATTCAACTAAGATCATTCCGAGGTCATCGTTATATAAATGGTCGATGTCCGAGATGACATATTCATCGCCGGTTAAGGCCTTCAAAGACTTTAAAAGATGGTCTCTTTTTTCGTTTATGTAAGCCTCATCGTGGAGAGGAGACTTGATAGGATAAATACGTATTTTCATGGTCCTATTCTAGCATGCAAGGGATTATATATTCATCCTACATGAGAGACTTTTTGAGGCCAATTCAACTTTTTTAGGCCATTCTGCTCATTTTTTGGCGTTGATGGATCAATTACTAAAAAGTTTACGAAAACAAGTCGGGTTTGGGGCGAAAAAGCCATTCCCCAAATCGGAGAACCGCCATTCTCCCGATTTAAGAGCGCGTATAGAGTAAATACTTACAAAGTAAGCATATACTTTACGCCAACCCTAGGGTTGGAAAGGAATTCGGCATGAAATCTGGATTGATAATTGCTATAGCTGGCGGTGTTGCCGCTGCAGGCGCAGGGACTGGCGTCGGCGTTTATCTTGCCAAACAACTCAAGCCGGATATCACCATCAACGAAGGGTTAAACGGCGAGGCCTATGAAGCCGACGTTGACGCTGCTTGGAAGAAATACCAATCAGCCAAGTCTAGTGGTAATTTCGTTGGAACCATGACTCCGGATGAGTTAATCAACTGCAGTTATAAGGTTTACGACGATAAGGAGACGCACCACGCCATGACCGTCGGCTATTCCATCGCTTCAACATTAGGGCTCGACGTCAACCAGCGAATCTTGGGCACCTTCGTCAAAGTCGGGGATAAGTTCTTCGAGGAACAATCGTCCGCTTCGAAGCTGGTTAAGCTCAACAATCGTTTCTGGGAAGACGCCGACAACACCCTATGTTATTGGGGCAAAGACGCTAATTGGGATAAATACACCCCAAATACCGTCACCAATGCCGAATATCGCAAGTTAATGGGATCCAACGTTTCCAGAAGCTTGCGTTACATTGTTTCCGACAAAACCGTCCTTTACGGCAAACTCAACAATACGACACTGGGTTTGCAAACCACAAGGGCAGTTAAAAGCGGAGACGAAATCGTGGTCGATGTCGAGCTGGATACAGTCAAGACCGTCTGCTACTACGGGCAGCAAATGAAAACGATGTCTGACCTACTTTGCCCGCCAAACTTCGCTTATGTCCATCTCACCGTGACGATGGATGCCGTCGATCTGTTCCCAAAGAGCATGGTCGTCTACGAAGGATATACGGCTACCTTATCAAGCGGAATATCTTCCCCTTGCGATAGCCGTTGTAAAACTGTTTACGCTTCCGATGGCACGGAGACGATACCTGAACTTCATGCGGAGTTCGAGTACCCTGAGGAATTGTAATAAAAAAGCAAAATCATAAAAAAGAACAGGAGTTTTTATGAAGAAAGAAAACAAGAAACCAACAAGCAAAGCCAAACGCATTCTTGGAATGACGGGCTTGTTCGTCGGAATCTTCGGCGTGACTGCCGCTGGGACCTTCCTACTTATCCCACAGCATAAGACAATCGTCCCAGCACCTGATGATGAACCAATCGAGATGACTGGTGCCCAGAAGTTGATGTCTAATATCGTCGATTCCGTTTCCACTGGCTTAGGCGCAACCGTCAGAGATGGCTTAGTCGTCTTGGATGGCAAAACCGATGGTTATGCCAATAACCTCAAGTTGAATGAGACTAACCTCAAATTCAAGATGGACGGATTAAACATCCATGACATCGATTTGATTGTTGATGCGAAGGTTGATTACAACGGGAAGAACCGCGGTTTGGGATTGTCGCTATACGATGACATGATTTACTTCAACATCGCCGACTACGACAATGACACATGGGATTTGAAATACAAGGTTTCGACTGCAACCTATGATTCCGATCCACAAGTCGTTGATCCAGAAACCGGTGGTGTCGTTCAGTATAGCTACGGCAAATTGGATTGGTTGATCGAAGATATCATCGGAATTCTTACTGGCGAAGGAATGGATGTCAGCTTCCCTTCCATCTCTGGAATGATCAATGGTTCTGATAGCGGCGAAGACACTTCCGCTTCGAGCGAAGAATCCTCTGAAAGTTCAATCGATGCTCAAGCTATCTTAGATTCCATGAACGACATGGTCGAAGATAACAATTTAGCTTCCTTGACCAGCGATCCTCATTACTTCAATTGGGATTTGGTCATCGGCGATACCACCTTTGAATTAGGATTACGTTCCGACTCCGAATACAATTTGACCGGCGTCGACTTCCCACGTATTCACGCTGAGAATGGCGTGGCTGCTCAAGACACCATCACCGACTTGGTCGATGGTTTGGGATTCAGAGTCCAATTGGACGTCGAAACCAATAATTTGACCTTTGGTGCCCCAAGCGATGTCGCTGATTATAAATCCTTAGATAACTCCGTTGCCTTATTCGAAAAAA